>JAKZWH010000235.1:0-13363 GCA_047515615.1 Acidimicrobiales bacterium
GAGCGACACCGTGTAGGGGTGGCGGGGGCTGTCGAGCACGGCCCTCGTCGGGCCGACCTCGACCAGCTTGCCGAGATACATCACCGCGACGCTCGACACCAGCTGGGGCAGCAGGGCCAGGTCGTGGGTGATGAACAGGAAGGTCAGGTCCTCCTGCTCGTGCAGGTCCTGCAGCAGCTCGATCACCTGGGCCTGGATCGACACATCCAGGGCGCTGGTCGGCTCGTCGCAGATGATCACCTGCGGCTGCACGGCCAGCGCCCGGGCGATGCACACCCGCTGACGCTGGCCGCCGGACAGCTCGTGGGGGTAACGCTTGGCGAAGGCCGCCGGCAGACCGACCCGCTCCAGCAGGTTGACGGTCACATCGGAGCGCTCGGACCGATGGCCCAGCCGGTGGACCCGCATCGCCTCGCTGATGATCCGCTCGACGCTTTGGCGGGGATCGAGGCTCGAGTACGGGTCCTGGAAGATGATCTGCACCGACCGGGCCAGCCGGCGGGCGGTGCGCCGCGGGTCCCCGGCGCCGCCGGTGTCGGGCTGCACGACAGAGATCTGGCCGGAGGTCAGCGGCGCCAGCCTCATGATGCTGCGTCCCAGGCTGGTCTTGCCGCTGCCCGACTCGCCGACCAGCCCCACCGACTCGCGCACCTTCACCGACAGCGACACACCGTCGACCGCGGGGAGGGCGGCCTGCCGGCGCAGGGCCAGCGCCCCCCGGGCGTAGGAGACGACCACGTCGCTCAGCTCTAGCAGCACGCCGTCGTCCCGTGGGCCGTGGAACAGGCGCCGGCCTCCGGATGCCCTGCTCAGGCTCAGCACAGCTCCCCCTCGGCCTCGCCGAGCCAGCAGCGGATTGTCTGGCCGCTCGGGAGCCTGAAGGTGGGCGGCTCGACCTGCTCGCAGCGGTCGTGGGCGTGGTCGCACCGGGTGCGGAACGGGCAGCCGCTGGGCAGGTCCCTGGGATCGGGCGGACGCCCTCGAATCGGTCTGACCTGGCTGCCGTCGAGGCGGGGCACCGACTCCAGCAACGCCTTGGAGTACGGGTGCGCGGGATGCTTGACGACGGCCTCGGTCTCTCCCGACTCGACCACCGTGCCGGCGTACATCACCATCACCCGGTCGGCGAACTCCGAAACCAGCGACAGGTCGTGAGTGATGAACAGGATCCCGGTGCCCCGCTCCTCCTGCAGTGTGGCCAGCAGGTCGATCACCTGGGCCTGCAGCGTTACGTCCAGGGCGGTGGTGGGCTCGTCGGCGATTAGCAGCGACGGTCCGGCGATCATCACCGTGGCGATCATGGCCCGCTGGCGCATCCCGCCGCTCAGCTCGTGGGGATAGGCCGACGCGCACCACTGCGGGTCGCGGATGCCGACCTCCTTGAGGCTGTCGAGCACCTTCTGGCGCACCGCGCTGCGGGTCAGGCGCTGGCGCAGGCGGGGCACCTCGGCGATCTGCTTGCCCACCTTCATGGTCGGGTCGAGACTGCTCTGGGGGTCCTGGAAGATGACGCCGATGCGCGTGCCCAGCAGGTCGCTGAGATCCTCCCGCTTCCCGGCGGTCAGGCTGGTGCCCTCGAACTCGAAGCGCTCGGCCTCGACGGTGGCGCTCTCGGGATGGAACAGGCCGAGCATGCCGATCACCGAGGCGCTCTTGCCGGAGCCGGACTCGCCGACGAGGGCCACCGTCTCGCCCGCCCCGACGGCCAGGTCGATGCCCCGGACCGCGGGCACGTCGCCGGCCACGGCCCGGAACGACACAGTCAGGCCCTCGACGGCCAGCACCGGGGGGCGCTCGGTGCTGGAGCCAGCGTCCGCCATGGCCTACTGCCTGACTCTCAGGGTCGGGTCGAGCCGCTCCCGCAGCCAGTCGCCCAAAGTGTTCATGGCCAACACGATCCCGGCCAGCAGCGAGCCGGGGATGACGGTCAGCCACCAGGCCTGCTGGATCAGCCCCCGGCCCTCGGAGATCATCAGGCCCAGCTCGGCCCGCGGGGGCTGGACGCCGAGGCCCAGGAAGCTGAGAGCGGCCGCGAACATGATCAGGCGGGGCACGAAGAGGGTGACGATGACGATCACGGGCGCGAACGTGTTGGGCAGCACGTGCGACACGAGGATGCCGGCGTCGGACTGTCCCATGGCCTTGGCCGCGTCGATGTAGGACTCCTCGCGGATCTTGAGCACCTCGCCCCGGACGATCCGGTAGTAGAAGAGCCAGGAGCCCACGCCCAGGATCAGGATCAGGTTCCGGAACGACGGGCCGATGGAGGCCACCACCGCCAGGGCCAGCACCACGAACGGGATGGCCTGCTGGATGTCGGCCACCCGGCCGAAGCCGACGGCTGCGATCTTCTCGTCGTAGTAGCCGGCCAGGATCCCCGCGGTCACCCCGATGACGCCCCCGAAGGCGACGGCGGCCACCCCGATGGCCAGCGACAGCCGCACGCCGAACAGCATGCGGGTGAACAGGTCGCGGCCGGTGGAGTCGGTGCCGAACGGGTGGCTCCACGAGCCGCCGTCGAGCCAGGCCGGCGGCATCAGCCGCCGGGTCAGCTCGGCGTCGAGCGGATCGTGCCAGGTGATCCAGGGGGCCAGTGCCGACACCAGCACCACGACGGCGAGGAAGCCGGCGGAGAGGATCAGCGTTGTGCGGGTGCGCCTTCTGGCGTCACCGCCGCCCCGGGTCGAGCGCCTCGTCGTAGCGGTTGCGTCCTCGCTGGTCCCGCCCCTCTGGCGCGCCAGCAACCTCATCGGACCCGCACCCTGGGATCGAGCAGCGAGTAGGCGACGTCGAGCAGCATGTTGGTGGTCACCACGATCAGGCTGACCAGGAACACGTAGGCCTGGACCACCGCGATGTCGCGGTTGAGGATGGCCTGGTAGGCCACCCGGCCCATCCCCGGGTAGGCGAATATCACCTCGGCGATGAGCGCGCCCGACATGATCGACCCGACCTCGAAGGCGAGGACGGTCACGATCGGGATGGCCGCGTTGCGGGCGACATGGCGGGAGAACACCTGGGTGCCGTTGAGGCCCCGGGCCCGGGCGGCGCGCACATAGTCCCGATCGAGCACCCCGATCAGGCTCGACCGGTAGATGCGCACCACTGCGGGCAGCGTCGGCAGGGCCACTACAAGCCCCGGCATTATCAGGTGCCGCCAGTCGCCGGTGCCCGAGATGGGCAGCCAGTGGAGGTTCACCCCCAGGATCAGTATCAGCATGATGCCCAGCCAGAAGTCGGGGATGGCCTGCCCTATCGCGGCCACCGTCCTGGCCGTCCTATCGATCCACGTGCCCTTCCTCAGCGCCGACAGCGCGCCCAGCGGACCTCCCACCGCCAGCGAGATGGCCAGGCCCACCGCGCCCAGCTTGATGGTCTTGCCGGCCTTCTCGGACACAAAGTCGAAAGCGGGGCGGGACTGCCGGAACGAGTCGCCGAAGTTTCCCCGCGCGGCCCGCCCCACGAACTTGACGTACTGCACCGGGAAGGGGTCGTCGAGCCCGTGCTTCTGGCGGAGGTTGTCGCGCACCTCCACGTCGGCATCGGGGGGCAGCAGCGCCGCGGTCGGGTCGCCGGTCAGCAGGAGCAGCCCGTGCACCACGAACAGCACACCGAGCAGCACCAAGATGCTGTGCAGCGTCCGGCGGACCAGGAACTTCAGCATTGGGGCCTAGAGGCCGAGCGGGGCGTCCACCCGCCCTTTCTTGTCGGCTACCGGCCGGCGGGGCCTAGCCGCTGACGGAGACGTCGGTGAACATGATCCAGCCCCGGGCGTGGCTCTTCCAGCCCGAGACCTTGTTCGTGTCGATGCCGGTGGTGCTCTCGGAGTTCCACAGGTACAACATCGGAGCGTCTTCGCGGAGGACGTCGGTGATCTGCCAGATGATCTGGTTCCGCTCGTCGATGTCGAGGGTCGCCTTCTCCTGCAACAGCAGGGACTCCAGATCCGGGTTGCAGTAGGTGCTGATGAGCCCCTCGCAGCGGATCAGGAAGTGGAAGAACGTCTCGGCCGGATACCAGTAGCTCATGAACATCGGGTCGTAGTCCCCGGCCAGCAGCCTCTGGTTGCCGAGCCCGGGGTCGATCACCTCGAGCTCGGCGGTGACCCCCACGTCGGCGAAGTAGTCCACCAGCGCGGTCAGCACGTCGGCGTTGACGATGTTCTGGGCGGTGAGCTTCACCGGGAGCCCGTCGCCGTAGCCGGCCTCGGCCAGCAGCTCCCGGGCCTTGTCTGGATCGTACGGGTAGGCCTCGTTGTTCGGGTTGTAGCCGAAGCCGCCCGGAACGAACGGCTGGCCCAGCGGGGTGGCCGTCCCGCCGAGCAGGGCGTCGATGATGGTCTGGCGGTCGACGGCGTAGTTCAGGGCCTGCCTGACCCTCACGTCGGCGAGCGCCTCGAAGCCCGTCGCGGCGTCGCCCTCGGCGGCCTCGGCCGACGTCCCGATGTTCGACGAGTTGATGCGGGCGATGGCCACCCGCCCGTCGGCGTAGCTGATGTTGGTCATGCCCGCGTCGGTGATGACCGGGCGCTGGTCGAGCGGGACCGCCGCAACCAGGTCCGCGCCGCCGCTCACCAGCTCCGACACCCGGGTGGTCGGCTCGGGGATCACCCGCATGACGACCTCGGCGACCAGGGGCTGGCCCTTGGGGCTGCCGTCCCAGTAGTCGGGGTTGGCCTCGAAGATGGTGTGGCTGTCGCTCACGTACTCAACGAACTTGAACGGCCCCGACCCGATCGGGTTCTGCGCGAACTCGGCCTGGCCGACTTCCGCGTAATGGACGGGCGGGACCATGACCAGCCTTGTGAGGGCGTGCAGCAGCTGCGCGTCCGGACCCGACAGGTGCATGATCACGTGGTAGTCGTCGACGACCTCGACCTCGGTGATGCTGGCGAAGTTCCTGATGAGATGCGATCCCTCGTCGGGGTCCTGCATCCTCGCCACCGAGGTCGTCACCGATGCCGCGTTGAACGGCTCGCCGTTGTGGAAGGTGATCCCCTCCCGCAGCTTGAACTCGAGCGTGTTGTCGGAGGTGAATCCGAACTCAGACGCCAGCAGGGGAATGAAATCGCCCTCGTAGCTGAAGGTGATCAGGCTGTCGAAGACGGCCTGTGAGAAGGTCTCGGCGATGATCTGCTTGGCGAAGTTGGGGTCGAGGTTCTCGGGATCCCGGTCCACCGCTACCCGTAGGGTCCCCGACGGGCCTGTCTCGGCCGGAGCCTCGGTCACCTCGGCTTCGGCGGCGGCAGCAGCAGCCTCCTCAGCCGCGGCGGCAGCCGCTTCGGCCTCGGCCTTAGCGGCGTCGGCTTCGCTCCGGGCCGCTTCCAGTTGCGCCTCAAGCTCGGCGACGACCTCGGGGTCAATGGCCCCCTCGGCATCAGCCATGGCGGCCGCGAGGGCCGCTTCGGCTTCTGCTGCCTTGGCGGCAGCCGCGTCGGCCTCAGCGGCGGCGGAATCGGCATCGGCCTTAGCGGCGTCGGCATCATCCTGAGCCTGCTTGAGAGCAGCGGCATCCGGCGCGCTGGTGTCCGGGGCGGCCTCTTCGTCGTCGCCCCCGCAGGCGGACGCTACCAGCGTCAAAACGGCTAAGGCTGCGATTACGCGCCAGAACTTCATCATCGTTGTTCCCCCCGATGTTTTGTTGATGAACCCCCTGATCGCAGGCACCGCACACACGAGTGGCTGTGGCGCTGCGACGGAGCGAACCTACCGCGGCGACTGTCCGGGCGCCAAGGCGGCGGGCCGGCGCGATTGCCGGTAGGTTCGGCCGGCAAATGGCCCCCAGAGTCGCTCCTGGAGTAGAACCCCGTCGCGATCCTCGTCGAGTCGCTCCCGGGCTGGAACCGCTCCTCGATCCTCGCAGCGTCGCCCTTGTCGGCGCCTCCAAGCGGACCTCCCGGTGGGGCTTCCTGTTCGTGCGGGGGATGGAGCAGGGCGCGACCCGGCGGAACGACTACTTCATCAGCCGCTCGGTCAACGAGCCCGAGGCCGGCTGGTACCCGAGCATCGAGTCGCTGCCCGAGGTCCCCGAGCTGGTTGTGCTGCTCATCGGGAACGCGGGGTCCCGCCAGCAGATCGAGCTGTGCCTGGAGCTCGGCTCGAAGGCGGTGATCGCCATCGCCACGCCGTTCACCGGCCGGGACGATCCGCTGCTCGACCGGATCGCCGCGGCCGGCATGGTGCTGCTGGGGCCGAACACGATGGGCCTGGTCTGCACCCAGACCCGGCTCGACTTGGCGCCGCCCCTGCTGCACGGGAAGCCGCGGACTCCGGGCCGGGTGGCGGTGGTCAGCCAGAGCGGGACGGTGTCGGCCGATCTCGCCCTGGAGCTCTACGCCCGCGGGGTCGGTCTGTCGACGTTTCTGGGCGTCGGCGACCAGTACTGCCTCACGGCCAGCGGGTCGATGCGGGCCCTGGCCGACGACGAGCACTCAGAAGCGGTCGTCGTCTACCTGGAGGATCCGCTCGACGGCCAAGACTTCAGGGCCGCGCTGGACTATGCGCGGGACCGGGGCATGGCGGCAGTGATCATGCCTGCGGGCGACACCGGGGCCTCGGCCCGGGCGGTCGCCTCCCACACGGGCGCGCTGGCCACCGACGCCCGGGTGCTGCGGGCGGTGTGTGAGGAGTCCGGGGCCTGGTTGGCGACCTCGCCCGCGGACGCGGTCGACCTCGCCTGCGTGGCCATCAGGCGGCGCTGGGCCGCGGGCCGGAGGGTCGCGGTGCTCTCCGAGGGCGGTGGCGCGGTGGCGCTGGCCGCCGACGTCCTCGGTCGGGCCGGCTTGGTGCTCCCCGGGCTCAGCGACCGGACCCGCGACCGGGTGGGCCTGCGTCCCGGTGCCAAGGAGCTGGCCGACAACCCCGTCGATCTGGCCCTGGTCGGGGCGGTGCGGGAGAGCCCGATGGTGTACGCCCACACGGTCCGGGTGCTGGCCGAGAGCGGCGACGTCGACCAAGTGCTGATCGTGGGCCAGTTCGGCGACCTGATCGGGATGAACCCCGAGCGCGAGGACATCGAGACTTTCGAGGCCGAGGAGCGTGAGGCGGTGAGCACGATCGTGGACGCCAGCGAGCGCACTGGCGTCCCCGTGGTGATGCAGTCGTTCAGGCCCGCGCCCGGCCTGTTCGAGGAGCTGGTGGGGGGCGGTGTCCTCGTGGTCCGCCAGCTCGACCATGCCGCAAAGCTGCTGCGGCTCGGTGTCGTCGGCGAGCCGGCTCTCGCGGCCGGGGGCAACGACGGGCACGGGCCCCGCCACGGGTCACGGAATCTCACCTACGGGGAGGCTCGGGACCTCCTCGGGCGCTACGGGGTCCCGCTGGTGCCGAGCACTCAGGTGGCGGGTCCCGAGGAGGTGTTGTCGCTCGAGAACCTGCCTGCGCCGGTGGTAGTCAAGGCGCTGGGACGGGTCCACAAGGCCCGCGGCGGCGGGGTTGAGGTGGGCCTGCCGGACGCGGCTGCCGCGGCGAGAGCTGTCGAGCGGATGCGGCGCGATCTCGGGGCCGCGGAGTTCGCCGTTGAGCCTGACGCCTCCGTGCCGGGCTCGGTCGAGCTCATCGTCGGGGCCCGCAGGACCGGGCGGTTCGGGATCGTGGCCCTCGTCGGCGTCGGGGGGACCCACACCGAGCAGATCGACGACATCTCGCTGGGCTTCGCTCCGGTGGACGCGGACACCTTCGACGCCATGGTCGCCGGCCTGCGGACCAGGGACCTGATTTACCGGGGGAGCGAGCCGAGGATCGACCTCGCCGCGGTCCGATCCGTCCTCCAGTCTCTGGTGACGCTGCTGGACGAACGCCTGGAGGTCCTGTCCGCGGAGGTCAATCCCCTCCTGTGCACCGCGGGGGCTGTGCTAGGACTTGATGCGAGAGTCGTGTGCGAGGAGCGCGGTCGTGTCTGAGGAGAGAGTCGTGTGCGAGGAGGGTGATCGATGACATCATCTGCTGAATCCGAGGCGGAGCCGCTGGTTGTTGTCAGCGAGGGCCACCGGGTCGGGCGCATCCGGCTGAACCGGCCCGCCAAGCTGAACCCGCTGAGCGCGGCCATGCTCTCGGAGCTGAGCACGGCCCTGCGGGACTTCGGCGAGCGTGGCGAGGTCCATTCGGTGGTGATCGAGGGCACGGGACGGGCCTTCTCGGCCGGCTTCGACCTTTCGGGCACCAACCGGCCCGAGAGGCTGGGCGGGTGGATCGATCAGGTGTCGGTGAGCTTCGACGCCTTCCGGGACATACTGTCCTCGCCCATCCCGACGATTGCCGCGGTGCGGGGTGCATGCCTTGGCGGGGCATTCGACCTTGCCACCTGTTGCGACCTGGTCGTGTGCTCCGATGACGCCTTCTTCGGATACACCGAGGCCGCCTTCGGGATGGGGGCGACGTCGCTGGTGCTGCCGTTCACTCTCGGGCGGGTCCGCGCCAACGAGGTGCTGCTCACCGGCGGCCGGATCTCGGCCGAGCGGGCCCTGGCGTGGGGCGTCGTCAACACGGTCGTGCCCGGCGACGAGCTCGACGCAGCGGTGGACCGCTACACCGGCCGGTTCGCGAACATCCCTCTGCCCGGCCTGAACCACAACCGGCAGCACCTCCAGCGCATCTACGAGCTGATGGGACTGGACCGTGTGGTGGCCATAGGCCAGGACATCACCACGCTGCGCCTAGCCAACCGCGAGGGCTCCAGCGAGTTCGACGAGCTGGTGAGGACGCACGGGCTCAAGGAGGCGCTGCGGATCTTCAAGGAGCGGATGCCCCAGGTCATGGACTGAGCCCGGGGTGTGAACGGAGCGATCGGGTGAACGGTCCCGGCGGGGTAGGTGGTCCTGGCGGGATGGGCAGTCCCGGCGGGGCGGGTGGTCCCGGCGTGATGGGCAGTTCTGGCGGGGTAGGCGGTCCTGGCGGTCTGAGTGGTTCAACCCGAGCGGTTGAGGCTTCTCGGGCTGCGATCGACGCAGTCAACGCCACCGATCCCAGGAGCCACGAAGGGGTGCCGCTGGCCCTAACCCAGGGCCGCCGAGCCGAGGCGTGGGTGGCGCGTCTCGATCCGGAGGCTTCGGATGCCTTGAGGCTGGCGGCCCGGGCCCACCATCTGCGCCGCTGGGCGCTGCCCCGCTCGGACTATCCACCCGGCCGGGCTGGCTACCTGCGGTGGCGGAGGGCGCAGCGGGAGCGCCACGCCCGCGACCTCGCCGCCATTCTCGACGACGCCGGGGTGGACGGCTCGGTGTCGGTGAGGGCCTCGCAGATCGTGGCCAAGCAAGGGCTGGGCTCCGACCCCGAAGTGCAGACCTTCGAGGACGCGGTGAGCCTCACGTTCCTGGAAACGGAGTTGCATTCGGTGCTCGACCGGCTTGGCGACGACACCAAGGCGGCCGACATTGTGGCCAAGACCCTGGACAAGATGAGTCCCGTCGGCCGTGATCAGGCCGTCGCCGTGGCCGGCACCCTCGACGAGCGCAGTCAACTGATCGTCACCGAAGCCACCGCGGTCTCCTCCAAGCACGGCGGCCCTTGACTTCGCCATAGCGGCCACGGCTCGCCGCGCCGGGGAAGGCGGTCCACGCGGGCGGTCCTTGCCGGCGAGATGTGGGCAGTGTCAGTGGGGGCCGGTGCAGACGAACACGGCGCCCGAGACGGTGAGCGTGGGACGGTTCGGCCCGAACCGGTCCCGCAGCTGTACAAGGCAGAACTTTCTGATGCCTTGTACGCTGGTTCCATGTCAAACACCGGGGAAATCAGGGTGTCGCACCGAGGGCAGATGAGCCTCCCAGCTGCGGCACGGCGCCGCTGGGGGCTACAGAACGGCGGCGAGGTCGCATATCTCGACTTGGGCGAGGCGGTCGTGCTCGTCCCCGAGGCCATCGCGAGTCTGCGCCGTGAGCTCATGGAGTCCGTCACTGAAGAGGACTGGCAGATGGCTAGAGCGGGATTCGGTGACCCCGAGTTGGCTACCGAGTGATTCAGCTCATAGACGACCAGATGTTGGGTTCGCTTCTGCGGGGCGGCGATCCGCCTCGGCCCGCGGCGGCGGTCTATACAACCGGCTATTGGTACGTTCGGCTGTGCCAGGCCGTGTTGGGCGCATCCGGGCGCGACGGCGCACTATCGCGTTCGTTCGACGTCTTTCCCCCGGAGTTCCGCGATCTGGCGATCCAGAGGCTGCTGGAGCTACCGGAGGAGATCGGGATGGAGAGCTTGAGGACGTTGGCACCGCTGATGGGGGAACTGCGCCGCCGGCATGCTCTCAACGTGCTCGGGACCGAAGCCCTGGCCGCAGCCCTACACCTCGACGCGGGTGTATTCCTGTCTGCGCCCTCGCCCCGACTCGAGCAGGCACTACGGGTCGAGGGCATCTACGTCGATGTCATCGAGATCTAGCCAGCTCTGAGGTGGCTGTAGGTGGCGGTCTCGATGTCCTCGTAAAGCTGGTAGGAGCGGGCGTCGGCGAACGGGAGCTGCTGGCTGATGTAGGTGCCGGCGACCTGGTTGTCCATGTCGATCCAGAAGTAGGAGTTGGCTATGCCCGCCCACATGAGCCCGCCGGCGGGGCGACCCGTGGGCAGAGGCTCCTCGTTGATCTGGAATGTCAGGCCCCAGGTCTTCTCCACGCCGGGGAAGAACTCGGCGTCGTTGGTGAGTTCAGGCATTACCGAGGGCAGGGCGACCACCCGCAGGTCTCCGATGTTGTTGACCGTCATCTGGGCGACCGTCTCGGGGCGCAACACCTCCACGCCGTCGCGGCTGCCCCGGCCCAGCATCATCTGCAGGAAGCAGCAGTAGTCCTCGACCGTGCTGTAGAGCCCGCCGCCGCCTGACGGGAACTTCGGTTCGGGGGACCGAGCGAGATCGATGGCGGTCAGCGAGCCGTCGGGCAGCCGGGCGTGCATCGCCGACTGGCGGGCCCCCATCTCGTCGCTGAGGCCGAAGGCGGTGGAGTCCATGCCCAGCGGCCCACAGATGTGCTCGTCGAAGTAGTCGTCGAGCCGCTGGCCCGAGACCTCCTCCACCATGCGTCCCACGAGGTCGATGTTGATGCCGTACATCCAGCGCTCTCCGGGATCGAACAGCGCCGGCACCGCCGTCGGCATCGTCACCAGCTCGCCGCTTGTGATCCGGTGAGTTCCGGTGGCTTGGTGGTAGCGCAGCAAGGGCTCGCTCCAGTTCTGGTAGCCGAACCCGGCGGTGTGGGTCAGCAGATGGCGCAGCGTGATCGGGGCCCTGGCCGGGCGCACCACAGGCTGCCCGTCGTCGTCGAACCCCTCGAGCACGCCCGCCTCGGCCAGGTTGGGCAGCACGCTCGACGCGGGCGCGTCCAGATGGAGCTCGCCCCGCTCCACGAGCTGCATGGCCGCAGTCCCGGTGATGGCTTTGGTCATGGAGGCGATCCAGCAAACCGTGTCGAGCGTCATGGGGCCTGCGCCTGCCGTGGCGTCGGCCGACCGCTCCCCCGCAGCCGCCGCGGCGAGGAGCCCTTCGCCGGTGACGACTTGAGCCGCCGCACCCACGACGTCGCCCGCACTCACTCCCCGGTCCAGGATCGCCTGCACCTTCCCCTGCAACGCCATGGGCGCCTCCCTCTTCACACGGATCCGGCCCCGCCGCCACCGGTCTCGGGGCTGGCACCGGCACTCATGCCGGCGGTGGCAGGGCGGCGCGGGCGGTTGTGGCCACCGTCGCCTCGTCGACACTGACGCAGCGACCGTCGCGCACCACCACCTCGCCGCCCACCGTCACCAGTTCGGCCCGGTCCGACAGGCCCGCCATCAGCAGGCCGATGACCAGGTCGTGTACGCCCACCCTGTCCACCCCCGTGATGTCCCAGGCGGCCAGATCGGCGGCCGCGCCCGGTTCGATGACGCCCAGCGCCGGGCGGCCCAGACAGCGCGCCGAGACTCGGGTGGCCATGGCCAGCAGCTCGCGGGCGGACAGCCAGCGCTCGGGGTCGGCGCTGCCCAGGCGGTGCGCCATGGCGGCCAGCCGCAGGTCGCCCAGCTGGTTGGAGCCGTCGTTGGAGGCCGATCCGGTGGTTCCGAAGCCCACCGTGCAGCCTGCCTCCAACCACTCCCGCACGGGCGCCAGGCCGAACCCCATGCGCAGATCGGGGGCGATGAGGTGCACGATCCCCACCCCGGCGGCTGCGTATTCGGCGATCTCGGCGAGCGGGGCGTCCACCATGTGCGCCAGCCACGCCGTCTCGCTGTGCCAGCCGGCCTCGCCGATGATCTCCCAAGGCGTCTTGCCGTAGCGCTGCTGGCAGAACTCGGTGTCCACCTGTTCGTAGAGGTGCGTGTGCAGACCCACCCCCGGATGCTCGGCGGCTATCTCGGCGAAGACGGCGAACAACTCCGGGTGGTCTACGTGCGGTCCGCAGGGGGCCAGGTGGATGCGGATCTGCGCCATGGGGTCGGGGTCGTGGTACTCGGCGATCAACTCCAGGGAGTGGCGCACCACTTCGTTGATGGTCTGGCACGTCTCGTCGGGCGCCATGCCGCCGTCGCTGTGGCCCATTGTCATGGTGCCCCGCCCGGCGTGCAGGCGGATGCCCACCTCCGTCGCAGCCTCAATCGTGGCTTCGATGTAGGGCGCCGTCACCCCGCCGGGGAAGAAGTAGTGCTGGTCGGCGACGGTGGTCACGCCGCACAGCAGCGACTCCACCATGCCGGCTCGGGCCACCGCCGCGATCGCCTCGGGGGTGAAGTGCCCGTCGTTCCACCACTGCATGCACAGCCGCCCGAGACCTGCCAGCCACGGCCCGAGGGTGGCTCGCTCCAACTCGGGGATGCAGCGCAGACCCACCTGGTAGAGGTGCTGGTGGGCGTTGATCATGCCCGGCAGCACCAGCAGCCCCGAAGCGTGCAGCACCTCCTCGCCGGGTGCCGGCGCCAAGTGTCCGATCTCGGCGATGCGCCCCCCGGCAATGCGCAGGTCGACGCCGTGCAGCTCCCGGTCGTCGGCGTCGAAAGTCACCAGATGGGCGATATCGCGCAGCAGCAGGCCGGACACGGGCGTCAGTCTGTCAAACCCTGCGCGACTGCGAGCCAATGGCCTGCGACCCGTACAGCATTTGTGCGGGTCAGATGGGATGCAGCCGGGCGGATCGCTTCGTGAGGGCCGTGGGTGGGAATCGCAGTCGCGTCAATAGAAGAACTTCTAGGGTGTGCCAATGGGGATCTTGCCCAACCTCGTGGGAACCGTCGAAGCGGTCTGTGTTGGAGCCGTCGGCGAAATCGACTCGGGCCGCCGCAAGATCGTGAGCGCGCTCATCAAGACTCCGGTACAGGGCCGCATCGCTGTCGGACCCCTCGGCTTGCCCGGCGATGAACACGTCTACGAGGACCACGGTGGACCGGACTTGGCTCTGCTGGCCTACCCGA
>JAKZWH010000236.1:0-4913 GCA_047515615.1 Acidimicrobiales bacterium
CCCCGCCTGGCCGTTGGCCGCGCCCATCCGCTCGGTGGCCTCGAAGGACAGCACCCCGCGCAGCCCGCTGCGGGCCACCGCCTCCCGCTCCGCGAACAGCGCGTCGGGCAGGGCGTTGGGGGCTTCCAAGATGTCGAAGAAGCTGGTGGTGCCGCCGGCGGCCATCTCGGCCGTCACCCACGCGGCCGCGGCGGCGATCATCTCGTGGTCGAGGGCGTTCTCCACCAGGGGCCACCAGTAGTCGTCCAGGAAGCCCCAGAAGTCGGCGACCGGCTGGGCCGGGGCGGGCACACCGTGGGCCAGCACGCCGTACAGGTGGACGTGGGCGTTCACGAAGCCGGGCAACAGCACACAGCCCGCTCCGTCGCAGAAGTCGTCGCCGGGGTAGCGGGCCCGCAGGTCGCCGGCCGGACCGGAGTCGGCGGCCAGCCCGTCCGACACCCGCACGGCCCAATCCTGGCGGGGCGGTTCGAGCGCCGCGGTCACGGCCCAGTCACCCGAGACGATCATCCCCAACCCCCAGCCTCTCCCAACGACAGCCGACCCCTGAGCTTGTCCTTGTCCAGCGGCCCGATCGGCTGCCGTTCGGGCGCTGAACGCTCATACAAGCCACAACGCTAGAGCCGCCGCAGCGTCAACCGCAACGAACCATCCGACCGGTACGATCGTGCTATCGGTGTCAGACCGACGTCACCGGTGATGTGATCCTGACCATGGTGGCAGCAGCCGAACGCGACCCGAGAAGGCTTGAAGAGGGCTCGGGGACACCCGAGCTGCGAAGGCGTGGACCGCATCCGTTGGTGGCTGTGGCGGTCTCAGCGGTATGGCCCGGTTTGGGACATTTCGGTCACAGGAACCGCCGTGCGCTGCTGCTCGCCACCGCGACTCTGGCCGTCGCGGTTGTCGGGCTTGTGTACTCCTTGACCCGCGATGTGAGGACTTTGCTCACCTGGTCCGTGAACAGGCCATCGCTTCAGGCCCTGATCGTTGCCACGTTGTGTGTGCTGGTCTTCCGCTGCGTGGTCGCTTTCGACGCGTACAGAACCGCGGCGCGTCGGTACCCGCCGCCGCGCAGTAGCATCCTGCGCCGGTTGGGAACTCTGGTGACGCTGATGGTGCTGGCCCTGCTCACCGCCGCGCCTCATCTGATTGTGGTCCGGCTCGCAGCGGATCAGTTGACCCTCCTGTCCGACGTGTTTGACGCAACCGACACGCAGACCGCCAGACCGACCCCGATTCCCGCCACGGCGGCACCGACCCCGGACCCCAACACCACGACACCGACCCCGATTCCCACCACGGCGGCACCGACCCCGGACCCCAACGCGACGACACCAGCCCCGGACCCCGCCACCAGTTTGCCAACCCTTGCCCCGGCTACCACGGCCCAGACGACGACCGGATCGTCTGATGCGGCGCCTCAGACAGACTTCGCTCCTCCCACGACGGTACGGACAGCGACTTGGGACGGCGCGGACCGGCTCACGATCGCGTTGCTCGGCAGCGACGCCGGGTTCGGACGCTACGGCGTGAGAACCGACACGATCATTGTCCTTTCGATCGCCGTGGCCACCGGCGACGCCGCCGCGTTCAACGTCCCGCGCAACTGGAGTCATGTCACATTCCCGGAAGGAACAGCTGCAGCACGTCGGTGGCCCGATGGTTACCCGGGTATCGCCAACGAGATCTATGGCCTGGGCTTGATACACCCCGATGCTTTCCCCGACGTCGAAGACAAGGCGGGCCACGCCATCAAATCAGCGCTGGCCCAGTTGACCGGCCTTGACATCCAATACTATGTGATGGTCGACATGGTCGGATTCGTCAATGTCATTGACTTGTTCGGCGGCATCGACGTGCATGTCAGCGAATCGATCAACGACCGGATTCAACCCATCGTGGCGGGCGGTCCCCCCATCGACATCGTCGTTGAGCCGGGTGACTACCACTTCGACGGTTTGACCGCCCTCGGCTACGTGCGCTCCCGTATCCAAAGTTCGGACTGGCACCGAATGACCCGCCAACGATGCGTGATCGAAGCGTTGATCGACCAGGTTGCACCCCTGGAAGCGGTCTACAGCTATCCGACGCTCACCGACATCATCTCCCAACATATGAGCACTGACATCCCTGCAAACCGTCTAAGAGACCTCGTCGCCGTGGCGGACAGGCTCGACACGTCGAGAATCGTCACCGTCAACTTCATCCCCCCCGAGTTCCGGTCCGGGAACGCGCCCATCCCCCAAGTACGCGAGGCTGTCACCCGGGCCCTTGAGGGCAGGACCAACGCGGCGAACGCGTTTCTCGCTGACAGCTGCAAGGGAGGGAAGTGAGAGCGACGTCTAGGCCTCGGCGGCCTGCAGGGCCGCCCAAACCCGCTCCGGCGTGAAGGGCAGTTCGTTGATGGCGGTGCCGGTGGCATCGAGGATGGCGTTGCGCATCGCCGGGGCCACTCCGTCCTTGGGGATCTCGGCCACGGCCTTGGCCCCGAACGGGCCGCTGTCCTCCATGGTCTGCACCAGGTACACCACGGTCTCGGGCATCTCGTCGGCCCGGTAGATCTTGTACGGGCCGAATGACGGGTTGACCATGCGCCCGTCGTCGTCGAGCACGATCTCCTCGCAGTGGGCGTAGCCGAGGGCCTGGATCATGCCGCCCTCCACCTGGCCGCTGGCCGTCACCGGGTTGATAGCCACCCCGCAGTCCACCGCCATCACCAGCTTGGTCACCGTGACCTGGCCGGTGTCGACATCCACCTCCACCTCTGCGAACTGGGCCGCGAACGGGGGCGGGCAGTCGGGCGACACATGCGACGCGGTGCCCATGATCTGCTCCTGGTCCTGCCAGTGCAGCGAGTCGAGCGCGATCTCCTCCAGGCTCACCGAGCGGCCGTCGGCCGCGTAGGCCCGGCGGTCGCGCAACTCGATGGTGCAGGGCTCGTCGACCTCGAGCAGCATGGCGGCCCGCTCCTTGAGCCGGACCCTCACCGCCTCCGCGGCCCGCATCGCGGCCGTTCCCGAGATGTAAGTGGTGGACGAGGCGTAGGCGCCGGTGTCGAACGGGGTCATGTCGGTGTCGCTGGAGTACACCTTGATGTCGTCGAGGGGCACGCCGAGCACCTCGGCCGCGATCTGACCGATCACGGTGTCGGCGCCGGTGCCGAGGTCGGTGGCCCCGATGAGCATGTTGAACGAGCCGTCGTCGTTGAGCTTGATGGAGCAGCCGCCCATGTCCAGGAACGGGATGGCGGTGCCGTGCATGCAGAAGGCGAAGCCGAGGCCCCGCCGGATGTTGGGCCGGTCGGCGGGAGCCTTCCAGGACTCGTCGCCGCGGCGGTGCCAGCCGATCTCGCGCCGCCCCTGGGCCACGCACTCCTCGATGCCCGACGACATGACCTTGGGGTACTCGGCGAGCTCCTCTTCGGCCACGGCCCGCTCGCCAAGGTGCGGGGCGATGTCCATCTCGTCGCCCACCTTCACCCAGTTGCGGCGCTTGAAGTCGATCGGATCGAGATCAAGCGACCGTGCGATGTCCTCCATGTGGGCTTCCAGGGCGAACTCGGCCTGGGGCGCCCCGTAGCCCCGGTAGGCGCCCGGAACCGGGATGTTGGTGTAGACGACGTGGCATTCGAAGCGCTTCGCGGCCGCGTTGTAGGACGTGAGGCCGCGCAGCCCGGACACGATCTGAACGGTGAAGCCGTGGGTGCCGTAAGGGCCGGTGTTGCCGATGATGCGCATTTCCTGGGCCAGCAGGGCGCCGTCGTCGTCGACCGCGGTGCGGAACGTGATGGTCTGGGGATGGCGGGTGCGGCTGGCGTAGAACTCCTCGGCCCGGTCGAGCTCTAGGCGCACCGGGCGGCGGGTGGCGATGGCCAGGTGGGCGACGATGTCCTCGATCAGCATCTCCTGCTTGGCACCGAACCCACCACCGATGCGGGGCTTGATCACCCTGATGTCCTTGATCTCCATGCCGATGAGCGGAGCCAGCATCCGGCGGGTGTGGAAGGGCACCTGGGTGGCGGTGCGCACCACCATGCGCTCGTCGGAGTCGAGCCAGGCCATCGAGATGTGGGGCTCGATGGGGCACTGCTGGACCTGATGGACCCTGAACGTCTGCTCAAAGACGTGGGGCGCGGCGGCCATGTTGCCGTCCAGGTCGCCGCGCGTGGCCTCTATGTGATGCACCAGGTTGCGCTGTGGGTCGCAGATGTGGGTGGTGTCGTCCTCATCGTGGATCTTGGGGGCGTCGGGCTCCATGGCGTCGCGCTCGTCGAACACCGCGGGCAGGACCTCGTAGGTGACCTCGATGAGCCGCAAGGCCTCCTCGGCCGCTTCGATGGTCTCGGCAGCCACCGCCGCCACCCGGTCGCCCACGTGGCGGACCCGGTCATCGAAGCTCACCTGGTCGTAGGGGTGGGGGTTGGGCCAGCTCTGCCCGCCGGAGGCGTACTTCACTCGGGGGGTGTTGCCGTAGTGCAGCACCTCGTGCACGCCGGGGAGGGCCCGGGCCTTCGAGTCGTCGATAGCCAGGATGCGGGCGTGGGCGTGAGGGCTGCGCAGAACCTTGGCGTACAGCATCCCCCGGGGCTCTATGTCGTCGGTGAAGGCGGGGTTGCCCTTGGCCAGGCGCACCGCGTCGACCTTGATTTCGGGCTTGCCGACCACGGCCATGTCCGGCACCTCCCGCGACGGCACCAGGCGGGGCACGGCCTGGGGCGCTTCGGGGGCCGGTCCGTCGGCGTTCGGCTCGGGGGCCGGCCGGTAACCGTCGGTCATCGGTTCGACGATGAGCGGCGCGAAGGGCTCGGTCTGCTCGCCCCGCCGCACCGCCGCAGCCCGCTTCACGGCCTCCACCGGCTTCGCGTAGGCGGTCTCGCGGTCGAGGATGCCCGACAGCATGTCTCGGATCTCCTC
>JAKZWH010000237.1:0-3365 GCA_047515615.1 Acidimicrobiales bacterium
ACCCGACCAACGGAGGCGAGGTCGGCGAGCGCCATGTGGTGATCGGCTGCGGGCGCGACTACGGCGATGTGCCGCCTGTGCGGGGCGCCTTCATCGGCTCAGGAACCGCAGAGGTGGACGCCGAGGTGGTGATCGGAAGGCACGTCGATGCACAGCCCTCCGTTCCGGCCAGCGCCCCGGGTCGGCCGCGCGCCGCAGCCGCAGTGCCACCGGCCCTGGACTGGCGCCAGCAGGCCCAGCAGCAGTGAGGCCGCGGCGGATAATCATCATCTCCGATCTACGGGCTTGTAGAGCCGCCGCGGGCCCACAGCTGGCATACCAGCGCGATCGAGCTGTAGGCGAAGTAGGCGATGCCGATCGGCATCACCGAGCCGTCGATAGCCCGGTCGGTGAATGAGGCCAGCAGCGCGCCCAGCATCCAGGTGCTGAACCCGAGCACGGAGGCGGCTGTGCCGGCCATCGCTCCCATCGGTTCCAGAGCCAGGCTTATTCCGCTCGGGAACACCGCCACATGAATGGAGTTGCACAAGCTGTACAGCACCAGCCACACGCCGAATGGAGGTAAGCCGTCACTTGCGATCGTGACTGCGAACAGCGCGGCTGAGGCAGCGGCGAACGCGCTGCCGGCGCCGAGCGCCAATTGGCGGGCGTGTAGCCGGTGCAGCAGGCGGTTGCTGCTCAAGGCGACCGCCGCCGCCACCACGCCGGCGACGGTGAAGTACGGAACGAACCAGCCGGCGCGGTCGTACACGTCGCTGAAGATCAACTCGCTGCTGCCCAAGTAGGCCAGGAAGGCCCCGAAGCTGAAGGTGACCATCAGCGTGTAGCCCACAGCGGTGCGGTCGGCAACCACGAAGCGGAAGCCCGCCAGCACCGACCCCAGCCGCAGCTGCCGGCGGTGTGCAGGGTCGAGGGTCTCTTCGAGGCGCAGTGACCACACCACCACTACCAGCCCGGACACCACACCGAAGGCCATTACCCAGCGCCATGAGCCAATCAACACCAAGGCCTTGCCGAGACCTGGTGCCATGATCGGCGCGATGAAGAACACCGTCTGGATGAGCGTCA
This sequence comes from Acidimicrobiales bacterium, assembly GCA_047515615.1. Taxonomy (GTDB): domain Bacteria; phylum Actinomycetota; class Acidimicrobiia; order Acidimicrobiales; family Aldehydirespiratoraceae; genus Aldehydirespirator. The sequence goes on from JAKZWH010000237.1 coordinate 1,069, forward strand.
TCACTCGAGCCATGGCCGTGCCCGCGAAGCGGTCGCGCACGATGGCCTGAGTCAGGGTCCGAGGGCCGGCCGCGGCGACCCCCCATACGAACCGGCTGATGTAGAGCACGCCAAGGGACGGGGCCAGCGCCGCCACCAGAGCGGCCGCGGCGTACAGCACCACGCTGCCCACAAGCGTCGGCTTGCGGCCCACCGCGTCGGCGATGGGGCCGTAGAACAAGTGCCCGACCCCCGCACCCATCAGGAACAGGGTCACGGTGAGAGACAGCCGGGTGGAGTCGTCGTCAAGGCCGAAGGCGGTACGCATCTGCGAGAAGGCGGGCAGCATGATGTCGATGGCCAGGCTCGACATGGCGGTCAACAGCGCCATGAGCAGCACGAACTCTCTGGGGCCCATGCGGCGCAACGGACTGCTCACGGCGACGAGTCTGCCCTGGAGAACGGTCGTCGCTGCCGACGGGTCCAGCTATCGGCTTGAGGCTGCGCCGCGGGCCCAGAGCTGGCAGGCCAGCGCAATCAGGCCGTAGACGAGGTATGCGATGCCGATGGGCATCACCGAGCCGTCGATCGCTCGATCGGTGAACGAGGCCAGCGACGACGCCAGCAGCACGCCGCTGCCCCCGAGCACTGCCGCCGCGGTGCCCGCCAGCGCGCCCATCGGCTCCAGGGCAAGGCTCATGCCGGTCGGGAAGAAGGCCACATGGCATGAATTTGCCAGGCTGAACAGGATCAGCCACAGCAAGAATGGAGGCAGGCCGTCGCTCGTGAGGGTCACTGCAAACAGCAAGACCGATACGGCCGTGAAGGCCGATCCGGCGCCGAGTGCCAGCTGGCGGGCGTTTATGACGTGCAGCAGTCGGTTGCTGCTCAGAGCAACGAGTGCGGCGACCACGCTGATGGCGGAGAAGTACGGCACGAACCAGCTCGAGCGGTCGTAAACGTCGCCGAATATCAGCTCGGTGCTGCCCAGGAACGACAGGAAGGCGCTGAAGCCGAAGGTGACCGCCAGGGTGTAGCCCAGTGCGGTGCGGTTGCTGATCACCGCTCGGAATCCCGCCAGCACCGGTCCGAGCCGCAGCGGGCGACGGTGCGCGGGGTCCAGGGTCTCGCCGAGGCGCAGTGACCATCCCAGCACGGCCAGCGCGCTGACCACACCGAAGGCCATCACCCAGCGCCACGATCCGATCTCCACCAGAGCCTTGCCCAGCACCGGCGCGATGATGGGCGCCAGGAAGAACGCAGTCTGCACCAGCGTCATGATCCGGGCCATGGCTGTGCCCGCGAAGCGATCGCGCACGATCGCCTGCGACACGGTGCGGGGACCGGCCGATGCCAGGCCCCACACGAAGCGACTCACGTACAGCACGCCCAGCGACGGCGACAGCGCGGCCGCGAGCGCGGCCGCGGCGTACAGCGCCATGCTCGCCGAGAGTGTCGGCTTGCGGCCCATGGAGTCGGACATCGGACCGTAGAACAGGGTGCCGATCCCCGAGCCGAAGAAGAAGAGGGTGATGGTGAGGGCGAGCTTCGTCGAGTCGTCGTCGAGGCCGAAGGCAGGCCGCATCTGCTCGAAAGCGGGCAGCAGCATGTCGATGGCCAGTGCCGACATGGCGCTGACCAGAGCCATGAACAGGATGAACTCCCGCTCGCCCATGCGGTGTTCGGCCCGTCGCACGGCGGCGAGTCTGCCCCGAGCGCGATCTGCACCCGGCACCGGCTTTGCCGGGGCCTCGGCTTCCGCCGCCTTCGCGAGCCCAACGGCGAATTAGAGTTCGGCGCACGCACGGGCCGGCCGAGCTATGAAGGGAGACCACGATGTCGGAGACGACGGCGACGCTGAGGTCCAACCTCCCCGGACGGCTGGGCAACCCGGATCTGACCCTGGCCACCGACCCGCGCTCGGACCCCCGCATGGTGGCGGCGATGGAGCCGCTGGGCCTGGCCGGGAGGGCCGACCCTGTTCCCCTCACGCCCGACTCGACGCTCGATGACATCCGCGCGCTCGCGGCCCTGGGCGAGCCAGGTTTTGAACATGTCTTCGACGGCCTGTTCGCTGCCCTTTCACCCGTTGAGGGCGTGGAGTCGCGCACCGAGGTGATCTCCGGCGTCGACGGCAACGACATCAACCTCTACATCCACCACCCGACCGGCGACGGCGGCCCGTATCCGGGGATCCTGCACATCCACGGCGGAGGCATGGTGATCCTCTCCGCGGAGGGCGCCTCCTACCGGCGCTGGCGCGACGAACTGGCCGCTCGCAGGCTGGTCGTGGTGGGGGTGGAGTTCCGCAACGCGGC
>JAKZWH010000238.1:0-3631 GCA_047515615.1 Acidimicrobiales bacterium
AACCCCAACGACGCGCCCCTGTACGCCAACGTGCCCCCGGAGTTGCTGCCGCTGACCGAGAGCCTCGCCGACGTGCTGGCCAGGCTGCTGCCCTACTGGCAGGACGCCATCGTCGGCGACCTGCGCCGGGGCCACACCGTGCTGGTCTCGGCCCACGGCAACAGCCTGCGGGCTCTGGCCAAGCATCTGGACCGGATCTCAGACGAAGACATCGGCGCGCTCAACATCCCCACCGGCATGCCGCTGCACTACGTGCTGGGCCCCGACATGGTCCCGATCGAACCCAAGCATCCTCTAGAGCGCGCCCTCGATCCCGTCGCGGCAGCGGCCGCCGCAGCCGAGGTAGCCGCCCAGGCCTCCCGCTCTCTGTGACCTGGGGCCGGCTCGGCGAGTAGTGTCGCGCCGTCATGCGGACCCGGATCAGGCCCCATCACATCGTCGTCGCCCTCGGCGTGGCCGTCGCGCTGTTCACTGCGGCCTCCGGCATCGCGGCCGGCGTCGCCGGCTTCCACGATGACAGCCCGATCACCCGCGAGGTGTTCGGCAACATTCCCGCCCCGCTGAAGGTCGCCTTCTACACGGTGATCCCTGTGCTGCTGGTGTACGGCGCGGTCCTGTTCGCCCACCGGGTGAAGAACTGGCAGCGGGGCCGGCCCGACAACCGCCGCACCACGGTGCACAACGCCAAGCACCGCATGGCCGACTTCCGAGCCGGCGTCTACATGCGCACCCTGCTGCGGGAGCCCGGAGCCGGGGTGATGCACTCGCTCATCTACTTCAGCTTCCTGGTGCTGCTGGGAGTGACCACCACCCTGGAGGTCAACCATCAGCTTCCCGAGGGGCTCAAGTTCCTGCACGGCGACGTCTACCGGGCCTACTCCGCGGTGGGCGACGCCGCCGGGGCGGTGTTTGTGGTCGGGGTGGTGTGGGCCATAGTGCGCCGCTTCGGCCCGCCGCCGTGGCGGCCCTACCGCATCCGCACCAAGACCCGGCCCGAGCACGCGGTCATCGGCGGCGTCCTGCTGGCCATCGGTGTGACCGGCTTCGGCGCCGAGGCGTTCCGCATCGCGGCAGACGGTCTTCCCGACCACGAGCGCTGGAGCTTCATCGGCTACCCGCTGGCCACCCTCGTCGACGGCGGCGCGGTTCGCGGCTGGCACCAGGGGTGGTGGGTGGCCCACGTGGTCGCGTTCGTAGCCTTCCTAGTGATCCTGCCCACCACCATGCTGCGCCACATGTTCACCTCGCCGCTGAACATGTACCTGGGCCACCGCGACCGCCCCAAGGGCGCCATGCGCCCCATGCCCAACCTGGTGGACGGCGACACCGAGCTGGAGACCTTCGGCGCCTCGGTGATCGAGGACTTCTCGTGGAAGCAGCTCCTCGACACCGACGCCTGCACCATGTGCGGGCGCTGCACCTCGGTGTGCCCCGCCCACGCCACCGGCAAGCCCCTCGACCCACGGGAGATCGTGCTCAAGACAGGCGAGATCATGGCCCGCACCGGCAATCCGCCCACCTCGCCGCCGCTGGGCACCGGCGAGGCCGAGGTGAAGGTGCCGGCCAACTGGATGTTCGAGCGGATCAGCACCGAGGAGCTGTGGGCGTGCACAGCATGCAGGGCCTGCGACGAGATCTGCCCGGTCAACATTGAGATCCTCGACAAGATCCTGGACATGCGCCGCTACCTCACTCTGATGGAGAGCGACTTCCCCTCGGAGCTGGGCCAGGCCTTCCGGGGCATGGAGAACTCCTCCAACCCGTGGTCGATGAGCCAGACCGAGCGGGCCGACTGGGCCCGGGACCTCGACGGGGTGCGGGTCGTGGCCGGAGGGGACCCCCTCAACGCCGAGTACCTGTACTGGGTGGGCTGCGCCGGGTCCTTCGACGACAAGAACAAGAAGGTCACCAGAGCCATGGCCCAGCTCATGGAGCGCGCCGGCGTCGACTTCGCCATCCTCGGCCCGGCCGAGAACTGCACCGGCGACTCGGCGAGGCGCGCGGGCAACGAGTACCTGTTCCAGATGCTTGCGTCGGCCAATATCGAAACCCTCAACTCCATGGGGGTGCGCAAGATCGTCACCCAGTGCCCCCACTGCTTCAACACCCTCGCCAACGAGTACCCGCAGATGGGCGGGCACTACGAGGTCATCCACCACAGCCAGTTGCTGGACGCCCTGGTGGCCGAGGGCCAGCTGGATCTCGAGGGCGCCTCCCTCGAAGAGCGGGTGGTCTACCACGACAGCTGCTATCTGGGCCGCCACAACGACGTGTACCTGGCCCCCCGGCGGGTGCTCGGCTCCCTCGGCGGCATCGATCTGGTGGAGGCCCCCCGCAACGGCACCAAGGGGATGTGCTGCGGCGCGGGCGGGGCCCGAATGTGGATGGAGGAGACAATCGGCACCAAGGTGAACGACGAGCGCTCCCGGGAGCTGCTCGGCACCGGCGCGTCGCGCATCGCCACCGCCTGCCCGTTCTGCTACATCATGATGGACGACGGGGTGCGCGCCGCCGGAGTGGACGAGGATTCCGTCCAGGTCGCCGACATAGCCCTGCACGTGCTGGAGGCGATCGAGGCCCGTGACGCCCGCGCCGGCGCGTAAGCACGTCATGCAGGCCGTCGAAGCCCGCGACACCGGCGCCACCTCCTAGCGTTGCGGGGGTGGGGCCCCGGATCGCGGTGATCGACAACTACGACTCGTTCGTCTACATCCTGGTGCAGTACCTGGGGGAGTTGGGGGCCGAGCCGCTGGTCTACCGGCACGACGCGGTCACCGCAGACGAGGTCCGCGCTCTCGAGCCCGACGGGATACTGATCAGTCCGGGTCCGGGCACGCCCGACGACGCGGGCGTCAGCAACGACCTGCTGGCGACACTGAGCGGCGAGGTTCCCATCTTCGGGGTGTGCCTGGGGATGCAGTGCATCGGCCAGGCGTTCGGGGCCGACGTGATCCGAGCCCCCGAGGTGATGCACGGCAAGACGTCGGTCATCGAGCACGACTCCACCGGCGTGTTCGAGGGCCTGCCCAACCCTCTCACCGCCACCCGCTATCACTCGCTGATCGTCGAGCGTTCCTCGGTCCCGCCCGAACTGGAGGTGACGGCCACCTGCGACGGGGGGCTGGTGATGGGGCTGCGGCACCGGCACCACCCCACCGAGGGCGTGCAGTTCCACCCCGAGTCGGTGCTCACCGACGAGGGCCGGAGCCTGCTCGACAACTTCCTGGCCCGCTGCCGGTAGGCGGGCCCTACCCCGGGGTGGTCTGGGGACTCGACTCGAGGGTCTCGCCGCCGTCGGCGGGCTCCCTGTCGGCGTCCGCGCCGGTCTGGTCCTGGTCCTGGTTCTCGGTCTCGCCTTCCTCGCCGTCCACAGGCTCGGTCGGACCGGGTTCGAACTCGGGCGACTCGCCCACCACCACGTCCACCGGCGTCTTGGTCGACACCTCGAGATTGGGCGGCGGCGTCTGGGCCAGGATGCGGCCCCCGTCGGAGGATCCCGGCTCCACCGGCTCGAACGTCACAGCGCCGATGACGAGGCCGACGCGCTCGATGGCAAGCCTGCCGGTGTCGAACAGCAGGCCCTGCACGTCGGGGATGGCCACGAGGGGAGGCCCGTCCGAGATGATGACGA
>JAKZWH010000239.1:0-5474 GCA_047515615.1 Acidimicrobiales bacterium
GCGCAGGAGCTTGGCCTCGAAGCCGGGCTCATCGGTGCTGTGCGCGTAGCGGACGGTGGCGCCGCCGTGCACCTTCACCACGAGTCCGGCTTCGTCGAGCACGTCGAGATCGCGGCGCACGGTCATCTCGCTGACGTCGAGATCGCGGCGCACGGTCATCTCGCTGACGTCGAGTTGGGCGGCGAGATCAGTCACCCGGGCCGATCCGGCGCGGCGAGAGCGTCGATCCCAACGCCGAGGTCGGCCGCCTCAGCATCGCGGTCCGCCAGATGGTGGCCATCGTGCGCGCGGTGTCGCAGGACGCTCGTCTCGTCATCATGGACGAGCCGACCTCGTCGCTGGAGTCCTCCGAGGTCGACCGGCTCTTCGGAATCATTGCCCATCTGCTCGCAGAGCAACGCTCAGTGCTGTTCGTGAGCCACCGCCTCAACGAGCTGTACGAGGTGTGCGAAACGCTCACGGTGCTGCGCGACGGGCGGGTCGTCTACGACGGACCGCTTGCCGACCTGCCCCGTGAGAACTTGGTGATGGCAATGATCGGCCGTCGTCAACGCGTCGAGGCCGGGCGCACCACGGGGTTCCGCCCGCTCCCGGCCGCGGCTGAGACACCGACCGTGCTCGAGGCCAGAAAGGTGAGCAGCGCGGACGTGGAGGAGGCGTCGATCAGCGTCCGCTCCGGCGAGATCGTCGGCCTTGCCGGCCTGCTCGGCGCGGGGCGCACCGAGCTGGTGGAGATTCTGTTCGGCGTGACTCGGCGCACGGGCGGGGAGGGCGCCGTGGGCCAGAGCGACCGGCTGCCGGACTCGCCTGCGGAGGCGCTCGCCAGCGGCATGTCGCTGGTGCCTGAGGACCGGCGGGCCCAGGGCATCTTTCCCGGGCAGTCGGTGCGCAAGAACATCGTCGCAGCCGTGCTACCGAGGCTCACGCGGCGGGGCCTCATCGACCGCCGCGCCGTCGACGCCCTGGTGTCGGATCTCGTCGAGGGCCTAGACATCAGGCTGGCCTCGCTCGACCAGCCGATCGAGCAGCTCTCCGGCGGGAACCAGCAGAAGGTGATCCTGGCACGCAGCCTGAGCCTGTCGCCCCTGGTGCTGATTACTGACGAGCCAACCCGCGGCATCGACGTCGGCGCGAAGTTCGAGATCCAATCCCGCCTGAGCGACCTCGCGGCGGATGGCATGGCGGTACTGATCATCTCCTCTGAGCTGGAGGAGGTGCTCGAGGGATCCCACCGCGCCGTCGTCATGCGCGACGGCCGCACGGTGGGCGTCTTGAGCGGCGACGACCTCTCCGAGGAGAGTCTCGTGAAGCTCATGTCGACAAATGGTCCTCCAGGTCGATGACGGGGGCCCGCGTTCTCCTGCCGGCGGCTGCGCCTGCGTCCGGCCGCATCGGCGCGCTTCTCCAGAGGCACGGGATCTTCGTGGGACTCGCCGCCCTCGTGATCCTCAATACGCTCATCACCCCGAACTTCTGGGCGTGGCCGACGCTGAGACTTCAGCTCCAGCAGGTGACGCCGCTTGTATTTGCGTCTCTGGGAATGGCGTTCGTGGTTGCGACGAAAGGAATCGACATCTCCGTCGGTGCGGTGATGGCCGTCGCTTCGGTGGTGATCGCCCAGGCAATCGGGCCGCTGGGTTGGCCAGCCGCAGTGCTGCTGGCGCTGACGGCGGCTGCCGTGTGCGGGCTGCTCAACGGAACGCTGGTTGCCTTTCTGGGTGTCCAGCCGATAGTGGCTACCCTCGGCTTCCTTGTCGGCGGGCGCGGCCTCGCCTCGGTGATGGTGGACGGCCAGTCAAGGTCACTGTACAACGACACCTTCATTCTCTTCGGGCGCAAGTACTACGAGCTCCCCCTCGGTGCCAGCGTGCCATTCGCAGCGCTGGTCTGGGCGGCCCTCGACCTCTCGGTAGGGTCGGTCGCGGCGCTGGCCGGGGTGCTTGTGGCGAAATTCGTAGAGGCTGGAATCAACCCTGTGGTAGCGCTGCTGGCCACAGTGGCGATAGGGGCGCTGATCGGCCTCGCACAGGGGATGGCCATAGCTCGAGGCAATCTGGAGCCGTTCATCGTCACCCTTGCCGGGTTGCTCTCGGTGAGGGGCCTAGCCCTGCTGGTGTCCGACGAGCGAAACGTAGCGCTCCCCAATGAGGGACTAGCGCGGACTATCGCAACGGGCACGGTGTTCTCTGTCCGCGGCTACGAGGTCTCCTCAGCTGCGGCAATCATGCTCGCGACGTTCCTGATTGGCGCGGTCGTGCTGCGGCGCACGACATTCGGGCGTTCGCTCTTCGCCATCGGGGGCGACGAGAAGTCGGCCCGTCTGCTCGGTGTGAAGGTGGTGAGCGTCAAGGCGCGGGCCTACACAGTCTGCGCAGGCCTGGCCGCATTGGCGGGAGTGCTCCTGGCCTACCGCCAGACACTGGGGCGACCATTCGCCGCCGAGGCGTACGAGCTCTTCGCAATCGGGGCTGTTGTGGTGGGCGGCACCCTGCTGACCGGCGGCCGCGGTTCGATGCTCGGGAGCCTGTTCGGCACACTGCTGCTGTTCGTCATTCAGGTCTCGATCAACCGCATGGGACTGAACGCGTTTTGGCAACAGCTCGTGTCGGGGATGTTCCTCCTTATGGCTGTAGCAGCCCAGAGCCTGCTGCAGCGCGTCTCCGAGCACTCCGCAGCGCACCGGTCTCCGACTGGAGACTGAGCAAACGGGCTCTACGCGTTTCGTGGGGCAGGGGCTCGGCCTGGGCTCCTCGGCTGCCGCAGAAGCGGCGTCGGCTGGGTCCCCCGGTTCCGGCCGGCCGGACACACGCCCGACGGCAACCGCCTCTCGGTGGCGGCCTGTGACGACGTCGCCGGGCTCGTGCTGACCACGACGATCGAGCTCGGCCACGCCCTAACCGTGCGGGTGGAACTGGCCAACACGAGCGATCGCGAGCAGTACCTGCTCGACGGGCTGAGCGTCACGCTGCCCGTTCCTCAGCGAGCGGCCGACCTGGCCTCGTTCACCGGGCGCTGGACCCGCGAGTTCCATCCGGTCCGGACGCCGTGGGCCCAGGGAGCCTGGACGGCCGAGAACCGTCGCGGCCCGGCGGCGCTGTCCTCGCCGGCGACGAACTGGCGCACATCGGCCTGCAAGCGCCCCCGCTGCACGCCGAGACTGCGATCCTGATCCACATCCAAGCCGTGCGGGACGACACTTGAGGTGATCGGCCCCGGCACGATCCCACCTTCGGGCGATTCAGGCGGAGCAGGTCGGCCGTGGATGGGCTGTCGGTACCACCCCCGGACCCGGATGGTCGGGGGGTGGGGACTGTGCGGAGCGGTCGCCTCAGGGGTTGTCGGGCGGAATGGTTATGGCGATCTTGCCGGTATGTTCGCCGGCTTGCTGGACGCGTTGTGCCTCCGCCAGTTCGGTCCAATGCAGGGTGTGGCTGATGCGGGGGCGCATGCCGGAACTCGCCACCGCCGCAGCCAGGTCCCGCAGGGCGGCCACGCTGCCCACGGCGATGCCCTGAAGCCGGATCTGGCGGGTCAGCACCGACGTCACTGGGATCTCCGCCGCTCCGAAGCCCGACAGCACCCCGATGACCGCCACGGTGCCGTCCATGCGCGCCGCCTTGATGGACCGGGCCAGAGTGTGCTCGCCGCCGAGGTCGATCACCAGGTCCGCGCCCCGGCCGTCGGTGATGTCGATGACGGCCTTGTGCCATTCCGGGGTCGAGCGGTAGTTAATGAGGTGGCGCGCCCCGAGCGAGCGGGCGGTCTGCAGCTTCTCGTCCGACGACGAGGTGACGACCACGGTGGCTCCGCGGGCAGCAGCTAGCTGCACCGCGTACATCGAGACTCCGCCGGTTCCCTGCGTGACCACAACGTCGCCGGCCTCCACGGAGCCTGCCCGCAGCGCGCTCCAAGCGGTAACACCGGCGCAGACCAGCGTGGCCGCCTCGCCGTGGCTTAGGTGGGCTGGCGCCGCAACTAAGGCGTTGGCCGGGTACACCATGTGCTGCTGGAGCCACCCGTCGCCAGTGTCGCCCGGCGTGACCCGGTGCTTCTGGCGGGTAAGTGCTCCATCGAGCCACAGCGGATGGAACGCCCCCACCACCCGGTCGCCGACGGCCACCTCCTCGACGTCAGGTGCCACCGCCACCACCTCGCCACAGCCGTCGGTCATGGGTACCCGGGGCCACGGGCCCCGGATCAGGCCCATCAGGTTGACCAGGTCGTGGTAGTTCATGCTCGACGCTCGCACCGCCACGACGGCCTGGCCGGGGCCGGGCTCGGGGACAGGCCGGCTCACGGGCCGGGGCACCTCGCCCGGGCTGTCCATCACCATGGCGATGCTCATGGTTGAAGCCCGCCCAGCGCGGGTCGGCAGCCACCGGCGGCTGCATGCAGCCGCTTGATACTCATCCACAGGAGGCTAGGGCGCCTGCGTCGCAGCGATCGGCGCACGGCTCTGACGCCCGCCGCCTGGCGTCGCCCCCAATGGAGTTCCTCACGGCCGTGGTCAGCCTGCCGTACTTGGCTCGGCAACCGGGCCGTCCGTGGCCCCCCGGTCATGTGCGGCTGGCGGCTCCGCAAAGAACTGGCTTTGTGGTCGGGCGAGTTGCGGGCAACACTGGCGGCATGTCTCGACTTCTTTCTGCTGTCACCCGCACCTCGGTCTCGGGGATGGTCTCGACCGTCGATCACGTGGCCACCTGCGTCGGAGTGGACCTTCTGCGCAAGGGCGGGTCGGCCGCGGACGCAGCGGTTGGCGCCAACGCGGTGCTGGCGGTGACGTCGCCCCACATGTGCGGTCCCGGCGGCGACGTATGGGCGCTGGTGCACGAGGGGGGCAGCGAGCCGCCGGCTGCGCTCGACAGCGCCGGGTTCGCCGGGTCGGGCGCTGAACCGGACCGGCTTCGTGAACAGGGTTGCGACGAGATGCCGCTGCACGGCGATGTTGCCTCGGTCACCGTGCCCGGTGCAGTGGACGGCTGGCTGGCCCTGCATTCCCGCTACGGGCGACTGCCGCTCGCCGACGTGCTGGCCGAGGCCATCCGGATGGCTGACGGCGGGTTCACGGCCTCGCCCCTGCTGGCCGAGCGGGCCGGCGAGGTGGCCGGCGTGGAGGGCAACACCGACATCCCGGTCGGTCTTCGCCCCGGTGCCGTGGTGCGGCGCCCCGGCACAGCCCGTGCGCTCAGGGCCGTGGCCGAGCGGGGCCGCGACGGGTTCTACGGCGGCGAGTTCGGCGAGGGCCTGATCGCGCTCGGCGCTGGCGAGTACAGCGAGGCCGACCTCGCCCGGCCGGTCGCCCGGTGGGTGGAGCCGGTGCGGGCCGAGGCCTTCGGTCATGTGCTGTGGACGGTGCCGCCGACCTCGCAGGGCTATCTCACCCTGGCCGGGGCGTGGATCGCCGACGGCCTCGACCTCGGCGAATCCGACGACGGGCGGTGGGCCCATCTGCTGATCGAAGCGGCCTCGCAGGC
>JAKZWH010000240.1:0-2695 GCA_047515615.1 Acidimicrobiales bacterium
CTGAGAGCCGTCGGCAAGCTCTCACCGGGCAAGATCACCGTGGGCGGCCGCAAGCAGGTGCACCGCACCTTCGACGCCGCTGGCTTCTGGACAGCCGAGGTGCTGTCGCCCGCGGGCGGCGCCGTTCCGGCGGGCGCCCACGATCCCCAGGTGGCGCTGATGGCGGGCGGCGAGCGGGCTTGGAAGGACGACCCCGCGGCGGCCCGCCGACGCTGCGCGGAGCGCCGCCGGGGCCTGAGGCCCGAGGATCGGGTCCCGCACCCTCGTCGCTCCCCGGCCATCCCCACCGAATGGGTGGGCATGGAGGCGCCCGCCGCGACAGAATCTGCGAACGGAGCGGAGGGGCGATCAGCGCAGACGCAGAGAGCCCTGGGAGCGGACCAAGGAGGACCTGGGATGCAGAAAGCGCTGATCATCGTCGATGTGCAAAACGACTTCTGCGAGGGCGGGTCGCTGGCCGTGGAGGGCGGGCATGCGGTGGCCGACTCCATCACCGACCTCGTCGGTCTCGACCGGGCCGGTGGCGGCTACGGCTATGTCGTCGCGTCCAAGGACTGGCACATCGACCCCGGAGAGCACTTCGCGGCGCCGGGCACCAACCCCGACTTCGTGACCTCGTGGCCGGCGCACTGCGCGGCCGGCACCCAGGGCGCCGCGTTCTCCCCGAGGCTGCAGGTGGCGCTGGACGAGGTGTTCCTCAAGGGCCAGTACGGCAGCGGCTACAGCAGCTTCGAAGGGGTCAGCGGATCCAGCGAGGATGTGGGCCTGCGGGACTGGCTGGGCGAGCGGGGCGTGGAGGCCGTGGACGTGGTGGGCATCGCCACCGACTATTGCGTGCGTGCCACCGCGCTGGACGCGGCCGCGGCCGGATTGGAGACGTCGGTTCTGGTGGCGCACTGCGCCGGGGTCGCCTCCGACAGCTCGGCGGCTGCCCTCCAGGAGCTGGCCGCCGCAGGCGTAGCGATCGTCAAGTGACCCGCACCGGCTCAATCCGGTCGCTAGGCAGCCCCTCCAGTAGAATCTTTGCAGTTTTCTGGGATTATCCCAGAAAAGTACGATGATTTGTGCTCAGGCGACGGCGGCTTCTAGCTGGTCGCGGCTCAGGTCTATGCCGAAGCCGGGCGCGTCGTTGGGCACCAGCCAGCCGTCGGTGGGCAGGGCCATGCCGGGGGTGGAGCGCCAGGCGCCCATCAGCGACTCGCCGGGCCCGCAGCCCACGAACATCTCCGCCCAGCGGTTCCCGGGCAGCCCGTGGCAGAGGTGCTGGCCGTAGGAGTCGTTGCAGCCGCCGTGCACGGCCAGCTCGATGCCGGCCGCGGCCGCGATGGCCGCGATCTTGAACACCGCGGTGGCTCCGCCCACCCATTGCACATCCGGCTGCAGCACGTCGACGAGGCGCTGCTCGGCGGCGTGGGCGAAGGTGCGGTCGGTCTGCCAGCGCTCGCCTGCGGCCAGCATCTGTGAGGGCAGGCGGCGGCGGACGTCCGCGTAGCCCGGCCAGTCGTCGGGCTGGGCGTAGTCCTCGATCCACGTCAGGCGGTAGGACCCCAGCGCCTCGCCGAGGCGCACCGCGTAGGACGCGTCGAGCACCGGCCAGCAGTCCAGCATGATGTCGGCGTCGGGTCCCAGCTCCGAGCGGGCGCCGGCCACCAGACGCTCGGTCTCTTCGATTCCGGCCGTGGCCGCGGCCGCCCCCACCGTGCAGGCCAGTTTGAAGGCCTCGAAGCCCCGGTCGCGCAGGTCGTCGAGGTCGTTGCCGGTGGCGTAGCAGCGGGTGCGGTCGCGGGCCGGGCCGCCGAGGAGCTCGTACACGGGCACGCCCAGGATCTTGCCCCTGAGGTCCCACAGGGCCAGGTCCACGGCACTGACGGCATACGCGGCGAGTCCGGTTGCGCCGAAGGCGCTGTTGGCGCTGCGGGTCATCATGTTCCACAGCTTCTCGGTGGCCAGGGCCGGCTCGCCGGCCAGCATGGGAGCGAAGAAGTCGTTGATGATGGGCACGACCGGGCCGGCCTGGCTGGTCATGCCCACGCCGAAGGCGCCGTCGGAGGCGGTGGCCACGCACACCACTTCGCCCCAGGGCGGCGCGAAGCGCTTGGCCTGCCCGGCGAAGGCCCGGTCATACGACAGCGGGTGCATCAGGCCCCAGGGATCCCAGGAGGCCTGGCTCGCCTGTGGGCGCCCCAGTGCCTCAGGATGGCGCAGCGGCGCGGCTGCGATCTCAGCGATGGTCGGCGTCATCGCCGGCAGCGTAGGCAAGCGCCAGCCGGCGGCCGGTCAGGTGCCGGGCTGCTTGACCACCCGCAGGTAGGGAAGGGGCGCCTCCCAGCCGTCGGGGTACTTCTCGGCGGCGACCTCGTTGGAGACCGACGGGACGATGATCACGTCCTCGCCCTGCTGCCAGTTGGCCGGGGTGGCCACCTGCTCGGTGGCGGTGAGCTGGGCCGAGTCGAGCAGGCGGAGGATCTCGGCGAAGTTGCGGCCCGTGGTCATCGGGTAGGTGAGCGTGGCCTTGATCTTCTGGTCGGGGCCGATGATGAACACCGAGCGCGCAGTGGCGTTGTCGGCCGCGGTGCGGCCCTTCGACGTGTCGCCGGCGTCGGCCGGGAGCATGTCGTAGAGCTTCACCACGTTGAGCCCGGGGTCGCCGATCAGCGGGTAGTTAACCGCGTTGCCGGTCGCCTTCTCGATGTCG
>JAKZWH010000241.1:0-2645 GCA_047515615.1 Acidimicrobiales bacterium
CGGATCCCCTGGCTCGCTCCGGTCACCGTCGCCGTCGTTCTGCTGTCGGCCGCAATCAGCCTGGCCGTGACCTTCGGCTTCGGCGTGTTGCCCTACGAGCCGGTCTCCGTGGTTGTGATCGCGGGCATCACTATCGGCAACGCGGTGCCGTCCGCGGTGCTGGCCGTGGACCAGTCGGTGGGGCTGTGCCGCGACCGGGTCGGCGAGATCGAGGCGGCGCTGGCCCTGGGGCTGAGCCGCCGCCAGCTCGTGCGCTTCGTGGCGCCGCGGGCGGCTCGTTCGGCCCTCATCCCCCAAGTGGAGCGGACCAAGCTGGTGGGGCTGATCGCGCTGCCCGGCGCCATGACCGGGTTGTTGCTCGCCGGCGTCGACCCGGTGGATGCGGTGATCATCCAGATCCTGGTGATGTACCTGGTGCTGGGGACGGCGGCCGTTTGCGTCGTGGCGCTGGTCGGCACGGTCGCATTAGGGGCCACCGACGGACGCGGTTGCGCGGCCGACTGGGTGCGGCCGGGTGCCGGAGGGCGCGAGACCGCGGCGGCGCGGCGATAATGCAGTGCCGACACGGACGGATGGGCCCGCCGGGCTCCCGCCGTCCGCCCACCGGGAAGGAAGGACGTTCCCATGGTCAACCCCATTCCCGACGGCTACCCGCGGATCACGACGTACCTGTGCGTGGACGGCGCCGCTGAAGCCATCGAGTTCTACACCGCGGTGCTCGGTTTCACCGAGCGCCACCGCATGACCTTCGACGGACGAATCGGGCACTGCGAACTGTCGGTGGGCGACTCGATGATCATGCTGTCCGACGAGTATCCCGAGATGGGCGTGGTCGGCCCCAAGACGCTGGGCGGGACCCCGATGTCGATAAATGTCTACGTCGAGGACTCCGACGCGACTTTCGCAGCCGCCGTGGCCGCGGGCGCCACCGCACTGCGACCGGTGGAGGACCAGTTCTACGGTGATCGGTCCGGGCAGTTCGAGGACCCCTGGGGCCACCGCTGGGGAGTCGCCACCCACATCGAGGACGTGGACGACGACGAGATTGCCCGGCGCGCCGCCGCCATGATGAGCGGGGATGAGCACTAGCGCCACGCGGCTCACCGCGCTGACGGTCGGGTACACGTACTAGTGCAGGATCCTCCATTGCAGTCCCTCGCCGTGCTCGACGTCGAGGGAGTGCTCACCCCCGAGGTGTGGATCGCGGTGGCTGAGCGCACCGGCATCGACTTCCTGCGCCGCACCACCCGCGACGAGCCCGACTACGACGTGCTGATGAAGGGCAGGATCGAGGCTCTCGACGCGGCCGGCGTCACGATGAGCACGATCATGGAGGTAGTCCGGGGCCTGGCGCCGTTGCCGGGAGCCCTCGATTTCCTGCGGGAGCTCCAGTCGCGCATGCCCGTGGTGCTGCTGTCGGACACCTTCGAGCAGTTCGGTCGGCCGTTGATGGCCCAGCTCGGCTGGCCCCTGCTGCTGTGCCACACACTGGTGGTGGAGGGCGACCGCCTCTCCGACTACCGGTTGCGGCTGCCCGACCAGAAGGCGCGGGCGGTGGAGGCCTTCCGGTCGCTCAACTACCGGGTGGTGGCCGCCGGCGACTCCTACAACGACATGGCCATGTTGGCCACCGCCGACGCCGGGGTGTTGTTCCGGGCCCCGGCCAACGTGCGGGCCGAGCATCCGCAATACCCTTGCTGCACTGATTACGACGACCTTCTAGACTTGCTGACTGGCGCGCCGACGGGCTGAGCGTCTCGGCGCGAGCCCCCGACTCCGCGGACCGGCAACGACCGTCGCGACCTTGCGGTCTTCCTTCTCGCCGAACGCGTATCGAGACTTCAGGCTGTACATACAACATTTTTAATAAAACATTTGCACTCGCATATCTGAGGCACTACCGTCCGTCCCGAACGCTCTCAGGAGGAGGTATTCCGATGAAGTTCAAGTCAGCGATCGCGATCCTTGCGGTCTTGGCCCTCGTCACTGCGGCCTGCGGTGGCGATGACGGCGACGACGCAGCTCCAGACACCAGCGCGGCCGACGCGGCCGCGGCTCAGGCTGAGGCCGACGCGGCCGCGGCTGAGGCGGAAGCGGCCGCGGCTGAGGCCAACGCGGCTGCGGCTCAGGCTGAGGCCGACGCGGCTGCGGCTCAGGCGGCTGCGGCTCAGGCTGAGGCCGACACGGCCGCGGCCAGAGCAGCTGAGGCTGAGGCGGCGCTCGAGGCCGCCATGGCTGAGGCCGAGGGAGCCGTAGACCCCGAGGTCGTCGCCGAGCTTCAGGCACAGTTGGAAGCGGCTGAGGCTGAGGCGGCTGCGGCTCAGGCTGAGGCTGACGCGACTGCTGCCGCTGCCGAGGCGGCCATGGAGGAGGCCATGGAGGCTCCTGAGCCGATCGATCAGGCTGTCGACATCAGGGCGGCCCTGAACGCGGATCTGGACAACTGTGTACCAGCGCCCACCGGCGAGCCCATCAGGGTCGGCATGGCCATGGACTTCAGCGATGTGGTCGGCTTCGTTGACATACCCGGCTCCAAGCTGGTGCCGCACTTCGCCAACCTTGTCAACTGCATCGGCGGCATCAACGGCTCGCCGGTCGAGGTCCGGGTCGAGGACGTCGGCGGCGACGCCACCACCGCCGGTGTG
>JAKZWH010000242.1:0-3688 GCA_047515615.1 Acidimicrobiales bacterium
GCCCGAGACCGTGGTGTACCTGGTGCAGACCATGGAGGACAGCGGCCCGTTCGGGGCCAAGGCGGTGGCCGAGATCCCCAAGGACGGAGTGGCCCCGGCTGTGCGCAACGCCATCCTCGACGCCACCGGCGTGGCCATCAACGAGCTGCCCTTCACGCCGGAGAGGGTCTGGGCGGCCCTGCAAGCCGCCGAGGGCTAGGCGCCTTCGGCTTTCGTCGCGCCTTCTTGCTCAAATGACAGGAAATCGCGACTCAAGCCGGCGGGAGGCGCCGGGGATGATCATCTCGGCCGATTGGGCGGTGACGGCTGCGTTGGACGAGCCCCGCCGCAACTGGGCGTTGCGGGTGGTCAACGGGCTCATCGACGATTCTGGCCCGGCGAACGAGCTGAGGGCTCGCTACCCCGGCGACGACTTGTGTGACGGCGCGGGCTGCGTGGTGTTGCCCGGCTTCGTGAACGCCCACGTGCACCTCTACGGCGTCCTGGCCCACGGAGTGCCCGCCCCGGCCCAGCCGCCCGCCGACTTCTGGGGCTTCCTGGACGACTACTGGTGGCCCCTGGTGGAGAACGCCCTCGACCACGAGATGATCGCCGCCGCGGCCGCGTGGGTGACCGCCGATCTGGCCGCGAGCGGCACGACCAGCTTCTTCGACATATTGGAGGCCCCCAACGCCCTGCCCGGCGCCCTGTTGGCGGAGCGGGACGCGGTGGCTCGCAGCGGGCTGCGAGGGGTGCTGTCCTTCGAGGCCACCGAGCGGATGGGAGCGGCCAACGGCCAGTCCGGACTCGATGAGAACATCCGCTTCATCGAGGCGTGCCGGGCTGGCGGCGGCTCGCCGGGCGAGGGGCCCCGGGTGTCCGGCGCCATGTGCATCCACACCACCTTCACCTGCAGCGAGCCGTTCATCCGCCAGGCCTTCGAGGCGGCTGGCGGCCTGGACGTGTTCTGCCACGCCCATGTGAACGAGGGGGTCCACGAAGGTCTCTGGTGCGAGGAGCACCACGGCATGCGCACCCTGGAGTTCTACGAGCGCATCGGTGCGGCGTCGCCCCGCTTCCAGGCCAGCCAGTGCGTGCAGCTGTCGCGGCGCGAGATCGACATCATCGCGGACACCGGCGTCAGGGTGTCGCACATGCCGCTGTCCAACTGCGAGGTGGGCGGCGGGATCGCCCCCGTCCTTGAGATGTTGGAGCGGGGCGTCACCGTGGGCCTCGGCTCCGACGGCTATCTCAACGACATGTTCGCGGTGATGCGGGGCGCCTTCCTGCTGCACCGGGCGGCCACCCTCGACCCGGGCGCGATCAGCGCGGCCGCCGTGCTGCACATGGCCACCGAGGGCTCGGCCCGCACGCTCGGCCTGGAGCGGGTGGGGCGGCTGGAACCGGGATGGCACGCCGACCTGCAGCTGGTCGACGTCGATGGCCCCCGGGGCCTGCCCACGCCGGTGCAGGCCCACAACCTGCTGGACCAGCTGGTGCTGTGGCGCAACGGCTCCCATGTGAGCAGGGTGATGGTGGGCGGGGACTGGATCGTCGACGGCGGCGAGGTGATCGGCGCCGACCTCGGCGAGCTGCGGGCCCGCACCCTCGAACAGGCTGCGAGACTGTGGTCGTGACCAGCGCGGGTTCCGTCTGGGGGTGGCGGGGGTGAGCCTGCTGCGCCAGCTCTCTGGGGCCGTGGATTCGGGCGTGGCCGTGGCCTCCGCCACTGTCGTGGACACGTCGCGCTCTGTGCCCCGGCGGGCCGGGGCCAAGATGCTGGTGTATCGCGACGCCAGCATCGCAGGCACGGTCGGGGGCGGTGAGATGGAGGCCCGGGTGGTGGCCGAGGCGGTGGCCGCGCTTGGCGACGGCCGCTGCCGTCTACTGTCGTACCGTCTTGTCGATCCTGTCCGGGGCGACCCCGGCGTCTGCGGGGGCGACGTTCAGATCTTCGTGGAGCCGCACATGCCCAAGCCCACCGTCATCGTCATGGGATACGGCCACGTGGGACGGGCCGTCGCCCAGTTGGCCCACTGGCTGGGCTTCCGGGTGGTTGCCGCCGACGACCGGTCCGGGATGCAGGACGAACCCGCCAGCCAGCCGGACGGCGCCGGTTCCTTTGGCGGCGACGCCGCAGCCGCAGTACCCGACGAGCTGGTGATCGGCACCGTCGACGACCTGCTCGCCGGGCGGACGCTCGACGCCGATGTGTCGGTGGTGCTGGTGACCCGCAACGTGGACGTGGACTCGGCCGCCCTGCCGGCTCTGCTGGCCACCGGCGCCGGCTACGTGGGGGTGATGGGCAGCGAGCGCCGCTGGGCCACCACCCGGGCCCGCCTGGAAGCCGAGGGTGTGGATCCGGAGGCGCTCGACCGGGTTCATGCCCCCATCGGCGTCGAGGTCGGCGCCGAGACCCCGGAGGAGATCGCGCTGAGCATCATGGCCGAGGTGGTCGCCCATCGCCGGACGTGAGCCGCCCGGGGCCGCGCCCGGACCGCTGTGCGTGCTGCGCGGTGGCGGGGACCTGGCAACCGGCGTGGCCTGGCATCTTGTTGAGGCGGGCTGGCCGGTGGTGGTGCTGGAGCTGCCCGAGCCCCTGACGGTGCGCCGCACGGTGGCGCTGTCCACCGCGGTCACCGACGGAGAGGTGACCGTGCAGGGCGTGAGGGGCGTGCTGGTGGCGTCGCCTCAGGAGGCGATAGCGACCGCGAGGCGCGGCGATGTGGCCGTTCTGGTGGCCCCGGAACTGGGGGTGCTGGGCCCCGTGCGGCCCGACGTGGTTGTGGATGCCCGGCTGGCCAAGCGCAACATCGACACATCCATGAATGACGCCGATCTGGTGGTGGCCCTCGGGCCGGGTTTCACCGCGGGCCACGATTGCCACGCTGTGGTCGAGACGATGCGAGGCCCTGGTCTCGGTCGGGTGATGTCGAGGGGCTCGGCCCGGCCCGACACCGGCGTGCCCGCCGAGGTGGGGGGACGGTCTGCCGACCGGGTGCTGCGGGCCCCCGTCGCAGGCGAGGTGTCTTGGCGTGCCGAGATCGGAGAGCTGGTCGTTTCGGGCCAACTGCTCGGCACGGTAGGCGGTCAGGCGGTTGAGGCGCCCTTCGACGGCGTGCTGCGAGGCGCCATCCGGCCGGGGATGACCGTGCAACGCGGGCTCAAGATCGGCGATGTGGACCCTCGCGGCGATCCGGCTGCGTGCTGGGAGATCTCCGACAAGGCCCTGGCCGTGGGCGGGGGAGCGCTGGAGGCGGTCCTGGCCCGGCGCACCGGAGTCGCCTGAGGGTTTGGCGTCGCTTGGGGACGGGCCGAGCCGGCCCCGCTGCGGCTGGCTCAGCGTCGCGCCAATAGGGTGGGGACTGTGGTGCGGCTCGCGTTGAACGTGATGCCCGAGGGTCCGATCGAGCGCACGGTGGAACTCGCTCGGCTCGCGGAGACGCTGGGCTACGAACGGTGCTGGGTATACGACGAGGGCCTCGCGGCCCGCGACGTGTACGTGACCATGACCGCGATCGCGATGGCGACCGCGTCCCTGGAGATCGGGCCGGGCATCACCAACCCTTACACGCGCCACGCGGGCACTACCGCAAGCGCGATCGCCTCGCTTGACCAGCTGTCTGGCGGGCGGGCCTTCCTGGGCATCGGCGCCGGGGGAAGCCTCACGCTCGACCCCCTGAGCATCGCCCGCGACCGGCCCCTGACC
>JAKZWH010000243.1:0-4270 GCA_047515615.1 Acidimicrobiales bacterium
TCGCCGGTGAACATCTCCGGCATCTCGCGGGAGTCGGGCTCGACGGTCACCACAGCGCAGGCTATCGATCCTCGTAGCCTGACTCGCGTGTCACGCCCGAGCACCGGGGACCTGATCGCCGGGGTGTCGGTGGCGCTGGTCGCCATCCCCCAGTCGCTGGCCTACGCCGAGCTGGCCGGGCTTCCACCCCAGTACGGCCTATACGCCACCGCCCTGCCGTCGCTGCTGGCCGCGGCGTTCGTGTCGTCGCGGTACCTGCAGACAGGGCCGGTGGCTCTCACCGCCCTGCTCACCCTCGGAGCGCTGTCGGGGGTGGCCGAGCCGGGCGAGGCCAACTACATCCAGAGCGCCGCGCTGCTAGCCCTGCTCGTGGGCGTGATGCGTCTGTTCCTCGGGGTGGTGCGCATGGGCCGGGTGGCCTACCTGCTGTCGGAGCCGGTGGTCACCGGATTCACCGCAGGAGCCGCGGTGGTGATCATCGCCTCGCAGCTGCCCAAGATCTTCGACGCCGACCCGGAGGGGGACGTGCTGGCCGCGGCGGTGCGCACGCTGGGCCAGCCCGGCGAATGGCGCTGGACAGCCGTCGCCTTCGCGACGGCCACGGTGGCCATGATGATCGGGGGCCGCTACTTGCACCGGCTGTTCCCCGGGGTGCTGTTCGCAGTGATCGCCGGGGTCGTTGTGGCCGGCTCCAGCGGCTATGAGGGGTCGAAGGTGGGCGACCTCGACGGCGGGTTCATACCTCTGAGCCTGGACTTCCCGTGGTCGGAGGCGCCGAGCCTGCTGCTGCCCGCGGCCGTGATCGCGCTGGTGGGATTCGCAGAGTCGGCGTCGATCGCCCGCACTTTCGCCGCGGTCGACCGCCTGCCGTGGAACGCCAATCGCGAGATGGTGAGCCAGGGCGTCGCCAACCTCGCCTCCGCCGTCTCGGGCGCCTTCCCGGTGGGCGGCTCGTTCTCGCGCAGTTCGCTCAATCGGATGGCTGGGGCCACCAGCGCCTGGTCGGGCGCGATCACCGGAGCGTTCGTGCTGGCCGTTTTGCCGCTCGCGCCGCTGCTGGAGGACCTGCCCACCGCGGTGCTCGGCGTGATCGTGATCGTCGTCGTAGTGCGCCTGGTGGATGTGAAGGAGATGGCCCGCCTGCCGCAAGGCTCGTTCCCCCAGGCCCTGGTGGGTGCGGGAACCACCCTTGCCACCATCGCCTTCGCGCCCCGAGTGGAGCGAGGCGTGCTGGTGGGGATCGGCCTGGCCATCGCGGTGCACCTCTACCGCGAGCTGCAGGTCACCACGCCCGGCGAGCGGAACCGGGACACGCTCACCGTCCGGCCCAAGGGCGTGATGTGGTTCGCCACCGTGCCTCAGGTGGAACGCTTGGTGCGCGAGGAGCTGGCCTCTGAGCGCAACCTCACGGCCGTGGTGGTCGACCTGTCCGGGGTGGGACGGATCGACTACTCCGGGGCGGTCGCGCTGCGGCGCATCCTGGAGAGGATCTCGGCGGCGGGAGTGGCGGTCAGCGTCGCCGGCGTCCCTCCCAGCGCGTCGGGGGCCGTGCGGACCGAACTGGAACTCTACGAATCATCCTGACCCGATGAGCAGGACCGTTGGGGACGGGGTTCGTCACAGCCGCTTTGGGCGCCAAGATGCCGTAGCGTGGGGTTGATGACCGCGGCGGGGAGTGCACTGTCCCACGACGAGCTCGTGGCGTCCATGACCGGGGGCATGGCCCGCGACGACCTGCCCTCCTTCGCGGGCTCGCCGCGGCTGCGCCCCGACGGGCGGCCCCGGCCCGAGTTCCGTGCCGAGCTGCGCCGGATCCCCAACGCGGTCAACGCCGTCACTGTGGTGGCGACGCTCGCCGCGGCTGTGGCCGTGGTCGCGGCGGTCATCGCCGTCGATCATTGGCTGGCCACAGCGGTCGCAGTGCCGGTCATGGGAATACTGATGCTGCGGATGTTCATCCTGCATCACGAGGCGGCCCACCGGCTGCTGTTCTCCAACCGCCACATCAACGACATCGTCGGAGTGAACATCCTGGGGTGGCTGCCCTTCGGCACCGGCACCCACCACTACCGGCGGGGCCACGCCAACCACCACCGCGACGAGTTCGGACCAAAGGAGCCCGACTTCCTGCTGTACGCGCTCTATCCGGTGTCCAAGGCGTCCATGCGTCGCAAGCTCCTGCGGGACCTGTTCGGCGTGTCGGGCTTCCGCATCGTCAAGCCCCGCTTCACCGGCCTGGTCCGGCCGCCGTTCCTGCGGCTCAGCCTGCGGTTCTTCGCCGGTCAGGCCGTGGTGCTGGCCGCGTTCTGGGCTGCCGGGCGTCCGTGGCTGTATCTGGTCCTTTGGGCGCTGCCCTACTTCAGCTACTACCAGGTGGCCAACCGGCTGCGGGTCGTCGCCGAGCATGGCGGCATGACCCGCACCCCCGACCGCCGCAACACCACCCACCATGTGCGCCAGAGCTGGACGGCCCGCCTGTTCCTGGTGCCCTACAACGTGGGCTACCACCTGGCCCACCACGTCGATTCGGGAGTGCCGGCCCGCCACCTGCCCCGGCTGCAGCGAGCCCTCGAGGAGGACGGCTACCTGCCCCCGGAGGCGGTTTGGCCCGGTTACCGGTCGCTGTGGCGGGCGCTGGTGCGGCCCGATCCGCCACCTGCCCCGGCGACTTGAGGCTCGGGCTGCGGGGCCCTAGAGGGAGAAGCCGTCGAGGACTTGCCTTAGGGCGTCGGTGTCCTCGGAGCCGAGCACCACCCGGGAGTTGGTGGCCACGTAGACCATGTCGAGGTTGATGCCGGCCTGGGAGACCTTGGTGGCCAGCTCGGCCAGCTCGCCGGGCCGGTCCTGGGCTTGGACCACGACGACCTCCCGCTCACGGGTGACGGCCGGGCCCTGGGTGTTGGCCAGCGCCCGGTAGACGGGTTCGCTGTGGGGCACGAGGATGTGCAGTTCCGCGGTGCGGCCTGTGCCCATGCACGTAGCCGCCGCGATGTTCACGCCTGCGTCGCTTATGGCGGTTGCCACTCTGGCCAGCGCCCCCGGTTTGTTCTCCAACTCGATCACCAGGTCGCTGGCCACGGTCGACATGAGAGCAGGTCCTCCTTGGGTTGTGAGCCCGATTGGTGCGTTCGGGCCTGTGGGTCACCGACTGTAGGGCAGAACTGCCCGGTTGTGAAGCCTGACGGCACCGCAGCCCGCTTGGGCGCGGAGCGCGGCGAGTAGCGTTCCCGGGTGCTCGCAGACGCCCATACTCATGTGGTGTCGAGCGATGCCGACTCCTACCCCCTCACGCCCGCCGCGCTGCCGGGGAGCTGGTACCTGCAGTCGCCCTGCTCGGCTGAGGGACTGCTCGACGAGCTGGACGCGGCGGGCGTGGACCGGGCCGTCCTGGTGCAGCCGCTGGGGGCCTACTCGTTCGACAACCGGTACGCGGCCGCCAGCGCGTCCGCTCATCCCGACCGGTTCACGGCCGCCTGCTGCGTGGATCCCTACGGCGACTCGCCCGCCGAGACTATGCGCGGCTGGCTCGACCACCCCGGCGTCGCCGGCGTGCGGTTCTTCGCGCTGTCCAGGCAGCGGTCGTGGCTGAGCGATCCGGCAACCTTCGTGCTCTGGGAGCAGGCGGCCGCCAGTGGCGCCCATGTGATCGTGACCGTCTACGAGAGCCAACTCGACGAGCTCGCCTCGGTGCTAGAGCGCTTCGGTGACGCGGCCGTGTCGCTGGACCACTGCGGGTTCTGCGACGTGGCCTCCCCCGAGCCGCTGCTGGCGCTGGCCCGCTTCGAGAATCTCTGCCTCAAGGTCACGACCAACGTGATCGACGCCGCCGCCGCGGCCGAGGGCACCGCCCGCCGGTTCGTACGGCGGCTAGCCGGCGCCTTCGGTGCCGAGCGGCTGATGTGGGGCTCCGACTTCTGCCAAACCCACGACCGCCCCTATGCGGAGCTGGTCCGCGCCGGGATCGAGGCTTTCGGCGATCTCGGCGGCGCTCAGCAGGACGCCTGCTTGGGCGGAACCGCGCAGCGGCTCTGGTTTGACCGCTAGAGGGATCTCGTTGACCAGCGGCTCTGGTTTGGCCGCTAGTGCGGTGTCCACAAACGTCTGCGAGCGTGTCGTTTCTGTGGTGTTGCATGCTGCTTGTGGGAGTGGTCGGCCCCAGCGGTGGCCTTTCTCGGCTCGGGTTCGGGCGCGTTCGCGGCGTTGCGCGGCGAGCAGGTCGGGGTCTCGGGCGTTGGCGTTGCGCCAGCGCAGGTAGGCGTGCAGCCGACGG
>JAKZWH010000244.1:0-3392 GCA_047515615.1 Acidimicrobiales bacterium
TCGATGCCGCGAGCGGCGGTGACCCATTCGACGGCCAGGATGCGGCGCAGGTTGTCGAGGACCCGGCGCAGCTTGCGGGCCGCGCCCCAACCCATCGACACGTGGTCCTCCTGCATGGCCGAGGTGGGCAGCGAGTCCACCGCGGCTGGGGCGGCCAGGCGCCTGTTCTCGGCGCACAGAGCAGCCGCGGTGTACTGGCCGATCATCAGGCCGCTGTCCATCCCCGGCTCCTCAGCCAGGAAGGGAGGCAGGCCCTGGGATCGGCCGGGGTCGAGCAGCCGGTCGATGCGCCGCTCGGCTATGGCGCCGACCTCGGCCGCGGCGATGGCCAGATAGTCGGCGGCCAGCGCGACCGGGGCGCCGTGGAAGTTGCCGCACGACTCGACCCGGCCGTCGGGCAGCACCATCGGATTGTCTATGGCCGAGGCCAGCTCCCGGTCGGTCACCCCGATCACGAACTCGAGGGTGTCGCGGGCTGCGCCGTGAACCTGGGGGGTGCACCTGATGGAGTAGGCATCCTGCACCCGGTCGTCGCCGTGGCGGTGGCTGGCCACGATGGGCGAGCCGGCCAGCACAGCCCGAAGGTTGGCCGCGCTGGCCTGCTGGCCGGGATGGGGCCGCAGGGCCAGCAGGTCCGCGGCGAAGGCGCGGTCGGTGGCCAGCAGGGCCTCGACGCTGCAGGCGGCCACGACGTCGGCGACGATCAGGAGGTGCTTGGCGTCGTGGGCCGCGAGGCAGAGCATTCCCAACATCCCGTCGGTGCCGTTGGTGAGGGCCAGGCCCTCCTTCTCGACCAACTCCAGGGGCTCGATGCCCGCCCGGGTCAGGGCCTCAGCTGCGTCGATCGCGCCATCGTCGGTCAGCACCTCGCCTTCGCCGATCAGAACGAGCGCGGCATGGGCCAGCGGTGCGAGGTCGCCGCTGGCGCCCAGAGAGCCGTGCTCGGGCACGGCGGGAACCACGCCCGCGTTGATCAGGCGCACCAGCGACTCCGCGACCTGCGGCCTCGCGCCCGACGCCCCGAAGGCCAGGGTTCGGGCTCTGAGGAACATCATGGCCCTGACCACCTCGGGCTCCACCGCCGGTCCCATCCCGGCCGCATGGGACCGGATCAGGGACTGCTGGAGCGCAGCCCGCCGGTCTGCGGGGATGGTGGTGTTGGCCAGGGCGCCGAAGCCGGTGGAGATCCCGTAGGCGGGTTCGCCGTCGGCCAGGGCCTCGACGATGCGGCGGGACGCGGCCATGCGCGACAGGGCGCCGTCACTGACGCGTACCTCCTCGCCGCGGCGGGCAACGGCGACGACGTCGGCCACGGTGACGCCTGCGCCCTCAAGGTCGACCGTCACGCGAGGGCTGCCTCCGGTGAGGACAGCGCCAGCGCGGCGGCCACAGCCGCCTCGACCACCGCGGTGGCCGCGATCTGGAGGCGGCGGCCGACGAGCCGTTCCGCGGGGCCGAGCACCGACAGGGCGGCGAGCGGGCCCGAGGGGCCGTGGAGCGGCGCGCAGACCGCGGTGACGTCGGGCTCGATGGCGCCGGTGTTGAAGATGGGCGCGGGGCGGGTGCCCGGCGCCGCGGGCGCGACAAGTAGAGCCTCGCCCACCGCGGTGCCGTCGATGGGGACGGACCGCCCAACCCAGCCAACGTGGCGAATGGCCCGTCGGCCCTCGACCGCGGCGATGTAGACCGCCTCGTCGCCGTCGCGCACGGCCAGGTACGCGGTCTCCTCAGTGGCCTCGACGAGACGCTCGAGTTGGGGCTGGGCCGCCGCGGTGAGTCGGGCGTAGGGGCCCGACTGCAGCGAGGCCAAGGCGGTGCGCACGAACGAGGGCCCGACGGAGTAAGTCCCGAATTCGTCCTTGACGAGGTAGCCGCGGTCGGTGAGGACCCGCAGATGGCGCAGGGCCGTGCTAGTCGGCATACCGGTTCGCACTGCCGCCGCGGTGAGGCTGAGCGCGCCCTCGGTGATCACGGTTTCCAGGAGAGTCAGCACCCGCTCGGCCGAGCGCGACCTGTGCAGCGGAGAGGGCGGCGCTGGGGGATTCGTTTCGGTATCTCTGGTTTCAGTATCCTTTATTTCAGTACCTGAAATCTTTTGCTGCATATTGGCACACTAGGCCAAGGGCGGCTACGATGCAACCAGCCACGAGGCCTTCAGGAACGGGGTCCGAGATGCCCGCCACTGCACTGCACAGCGCCAGCGCTCCACCCGGAGGCGTGAGAGCTCCGACGGGCACGTCGCTGGCCTGTCGCGGCTGGGCCCAGGAGGCCGCCTTCCGGATGCTGCAGAACAATCTCGACCCCGACGTGGCCGAGCGCCCCGACGACCTCGTCGTCTACGGGGGCACGGGCCGGGCCGCGAGATCGTGGGACGCCTACCACGCCATGATCCGGGCGTTGACCGACCTCGGCGGCGACGAGACCCTGCTGGTGCAGTCGGGCAAGCCGGTCGGCGTGCTCCGTACCCACGAGTGGGCGCCCAGGGTCCTGATCGCCAACTCCAACCTGGTCCCGGAGTGGGGCACATGGGACGAGTTCCGCCGGCTGGAGCATCTCGGCCTGACCATGTACGGGCAGATGACGGCGGGGTCGTGGATCTACATCGGCACCCAGGGGATCCTCCAGGGCACCTACGAGTGCTTCGGGGCCATCGCCCGCAAGCGGTTCGGCGGGTCGCTGGCGGGGACCCTCACCGTCACCGCCGGGCTGGGCGGGATGGGCGGCGCCCAACCGCTGGCCGTCACCATGAACGAGGGGGTGGCCCTTTGCATCGAGGTCGACCCCGAGCGGGCCGCTCGCCGGGTGGAGACCCGCTATCTCGATGTGGTCGCCGACGACTACGCCGACGCCCTGCGCCGCTGCAGCGAGGCCGTGGCGGCCCGCCGCCCGCTGTCGGTGGGGCTGGTCGGCAACGCGGCCGATGTGGTGCCGCGCCTGCTGTCCGACGGCGTGGCGGCCGACATCGTCACCGACCAGACCTCCGCTCACGATCCGCTGAGCTACGTTCCCAACGACCTGTCGCCCCAAGCCGCCGACGAGCTGCGACGCAGCCAGCCCGCCGAGTTCGTGCGGCGGTCCCGGGCGGCCATGGCCACCCATGTGGAGGCCATGGTGGGCTTCCTCGACGCCGGCGCTGAGGTGTTCGACTACGGCAACAGCCTGCGGGCCGAGGCCGCTCTTGGCGGCTGCGAGCGGGCCTTCGACTATCCGGGGTTCATACCCGCGTACATCCGGCCCCTGTTCTGCGAGGGCAAGGGGCCGTTCCGCTGGGTGGCGCTGTCGGGCAACCCGGCCGACATCGCGGCCACCGACCGGGCCGTGCTGGAGGAGTTCCCCGAAGACGAGGGCCTCAAGCGATGGATCACTCTGGCCAGCGAGCGGGTCGCGTTCCA
>JAKZWH010000245.1:0-4456 GCA_047515615.1 Acidimicrobiales bacterium
CACGTCGTCGTGGGCCAGCTCAAAGGCCATGCGGTCGACGTAGGTGTGGCGCAGCGGCACGCCCCGGGCGTCAGCCACCCGCTGGGTGATCGAGCGCCACAGCCGGCTTGTGGCCATCAGGTTGGCCTTGTCCGCCGACACGATGCTTGAGGCCAGGCCCTGCTCGACCAGGTTGCAGGCCATCTCGGCCAGCTCGGCGATCTGCCCGGGGGTGAGGATCACCTCATCGCAGGCGGCGTCTGACCCGTCGCTCTCGGTGCGGGTGGACGCCGCGCCGTAGGCCCCTCCCAGCAGGTTGCGCAGCACGATCAGCGGCCGCCCGCGGTCCGTGTCGCCGTCGGCCGCCCCGCTGTTGATGCGGACGATGCTGCGGATGCTTACTCGCAGGTCGTAGCGCTGGCGCAGGCCGATGATCGAGTGCTCTGGGCGGTAGTCGTCCAGCGACACCCCCGGGTGCTCCCCGGCGGCGCCGAAGAACATGGCGTCGCAGTCGTCGCAGGCGGCGAGCGTGTCGGCGGGCAACCCTGTGCCCAGCTCCCCGAAGGCCGAGGCCCCCACCGGCCAAGGACCGGTCAGCTCGATGCGGCCCGCGTCGGCGACGACTTGCAGCAGCTCGGCCGGGCCGGCCACCACCTCGGCCCCGACCCCGTCGCCGGGCAGCACCGCGATGCGTCGAACGCGATCTCGGGTGCTCACGCCAGCATCGCCTCCGCACGCCTCGACACACCAGCGGACGACACCTTGCCCCGGCTGCAGTCGCTCACGCCAGCATCGCCTCCGCGCTGGCCCGGGCGACCATCTGGAGCCCGGCGTCGCCCAGGATCGGGTCGAGCCGCTCGACCCAGGCGCGGATCCCCTCCGCGATGGGCGGGTAGTCCCGGTGCCCCAGGTCGCTGCCGAACACCAGCAGCTCGTGCGGGTAGGCAGCCACGAGGTCCTCGGTGCGGGGGCCGGCCTCGCTGGCCAGGATGTCGGCCAGCACGCCGATCTCCAGGTGCGCGCCCAGTGCCCGGAACTGTTCGGTGTGCTCGTCGCGCCAGTCCAGGAAGCCAAGTCCCGGATGGTTGACCAAAAGCCGCTGCACCCCCCGCCGCCGGGCTGCGTCCAGCGCTACGACAGCCTCGTCCATGGTGAGGTGGCCCGAGGCCATCACCATGTCGTTGCGGGCGATCTCGTCGAACACGTCCAGCCACTCGGAGCGCACCTCGCCGTCGTCCACCACTGGCACCTCGCGGAACGCGATGCCCCGGTGCGCGCTCAGCTCGGGGCTTCGGCTGGCTGCGATGTGCGCCGGCGACGAGATGGTCGGCAGCCACACCACCCGGGCTCCGAGGGCCGCGGCCACCGCCACCGCGTCGGGGTTGGCCCCCCCGACGGGCGAGTTGAGCACCACGCCGCCGATGGCGTCGTCGCCGAGCAGCACGGCCCTCTCAGCCGAGGATCCCTCGTGGGCCTTGAGCACGAATTTGGACACTCCGGCGGAGCGGGCCTCAGCCAGCGTGTCGGGGTCGTGGCTGTGGCGCGGCGCCAGACTCGGCGCCGAGTGCACGTGGAAGTCGACAATCCCGTCGATCACGCTCACGGTCTCGCCTCCGCGCGGCCTCGCAGAGGCCGAGCGGTTAGGCCGCAGCCCGCGAGGATCCTGCAAGGCGCTGAGCGAGGCCGTGGCCCGAGCGGCCCGTGAGCGTAGCGAACAAGAGCGGGAATCACGATGTTTCACCGCGAGCCGCTGATCGAACCGCGCGGTCTCGCAGGTCGGCCCGCTCCAGGACTGACACACCTCCGAGCAGCCTCCGGCGCACCTTTCCGACCCCGGAGTCGCGGGGGATGTCACCCACTCGGGCTACCTCGCTGGGGCGCATGAAGGACGGCAGATCGGCGCTGGTGGCCAGGATCGCATCCGTGGGGATCGACTGGCCGGTCATGTAGAGCACGATCTCGTCGTCCACCAGGTCGCTGTCACGGCGCCAGACGGCCACGTCCTCGATGCCGTCCACCGACGCGAACCGCTGCTCCACGTAGCCGATGGGCACGAACTCGCCCTTCACCCGGATCGACTCGCTGCGCCGCTCGATGAACACCAGGTTCCCGGCGTCGTCGGTGCGGCCCAGGTCCCCGGTGGCGAACCAGCCGTCGTCATCGAATGGTTGCAGCAGCCCGTCGGCCCGCCGGTAGCCGGAGAACAGCACGCCGGGCCGGTCGGCCCGCACCTGGATCTCGCCGTCGGCGTCGACCCGCCATTGCACCTCGTGGCGGGCGCGGCCGCCGTAGCGGGACATCCCCTCGGCCAGGCCGGGCCGCTCGCCCCGCCGCCACGCCCAGATGTGGCACAGCCCGCCCGCCTCGGTGGAGCCGTAGGCCGAGAAGCCCAGCGGCACGCCGAAGGTCTCCAGGAAGTCGGGATCGGCGAAGAACATCCGGCTCACCCGGTGGCCGGCCGCATCGTCGGCGGTGGTGGCCTGCTTGAGGATCTCCACCGGTGGGGCGTGCAGGATCAGCACCGTCGCCCCGGTGTCTCGCACCAGCGGCCAGAAGCCGCTCGCCGAGAAGCGCTCCAGGCCCAGCACCTCGGTGCCTCCGGTCAACCCCCCGATCACCCCGTAGCCGAGCGGGTTGATGTGGAACATCGGCAGGGGCGCCAGCACGGTGTCGGCCTCCGAGAAGCACATGGAGTCGGCGATGAACCGGCCGAGGCGCAAGAAGTACTCGTGGGTCTGCTCGCAGAACTTGGGCACGCCGGTGGTGCCGGAGGTGTGCATCCACCCGGCTGTGTCGAGTCGGTCCCGGGCCAGTCCCGGCGCGCCGACCAGATCCCCGAGTCCCGCACTCAGCCGTATCTCGGACCCTGGAGCGCGCCCGCGTCGCAGCAGGCCCCGGTCCATGCTGCTCCCGTCCAGGTGGGCCGCGTCCGGCGCCACCGAGGCGGAGATCTCCCGGCCCACCCACACCACCGCGTCGGGTGCGAGCTGCGCCAGCATCTCGGCGAGCAACTCGTCGGGGTAGTCGGGGTTCACCATGGCGACTTCGGCGCCGGCTAGCACCAAGGCCAGCCAGGCCGTCAGGTAGGAGTTCGAGGTGGTGCCGATCAGCGCCACCCGCCGGGCTCGGCCGGCCCCCTCGCCTTCCAGCGCGCCCACCGCGCCCACGGCGAGGCCCGCGGCCTGGGCCAGCGTCGGAGTAGCGCCGCCGGCCATCCCGAAACGGGCCTCGGGACGGCGCTGCACCCGGTCGCACACCAGCTCCGCGAGGTTCTTCATGCCGCTACTCCGGCCCCCGAATTGGCCGCGTTCTGCCCGTTTGGGTTCAACCCAGGCCCTCGTAGTCGTCGGCTCTCAACACCCGGCGGGCCACATAGTTGCGCAGCACCTCCAGCGAGCCGCCCGCCACCCGCAGCACCATCATGTCGTGCAGCAGCTGGCCGTAGTCGGTGTCGGTGTACAGGCCGTGGCCGCCGGTGAGGGCGAACGCCTCGTTCACGGCGTGCTCCGACGCCCTGATGGCCATCTTCTTGGCCAGCGTCGTGGCCAGGGCCACGTCCCCGCCGGCGTCGTGCAGGTTGGCGGCGTGGTCGCGGGCCAGCGACGCCCCGTAGAGGTCGCTGTAGCAGTCGGCCACCGTCCACTGGATGCCCTGGAAGTCGGTCACCACCGAGTCGCCCACCTCCCGGCCCGATCCGTAGGCGATGGCGTCGGCCAGGGCCCGCCGCCCGAAGCCGATCAGCTCCGAGGCGTTGCCCAGACGGCTCATGTTGAACGTGGAGAAGAACGTGTCCATGCCCCGGCCGGCCTCGCCCAGCAGCGCCGAGTGCGGCACCCGCACGTCCTCCAGCATCACATCCGCGGTGGGGATCAGGCGCAGCCCGATCGGGTCGGTGTGCCGGGTCGACACGCCCGGCAGGTCGGTGTCCACCAGGAAGGCGGTGATCCCCTCGGGTGCGATGGCATACACCAGGGTGACCTGGCTCTCGCACCCCAGGTTCACGTGGGTCTTGGCGCCGTTGATGATCCAGTCGTCGCCGTCGCGCACCGCGGTGGTGCGCATCAGCTTCATGGACGACCCCACGCCCGGCTCCGAGATCGACTCCGAGAAGATCAGCGTGCCCCGCGCCATGGCGGGCAGGTAGCGCTCGCGCTGCTCAGGCGTGGCCCAGTCGATCAGCCACCGCTGGCCCTGGATCGAGATCTGGGGGGACACCAGCCCCAGCCGCCCCACCTCCTCCTCGATCAGGCAGTACTCGGCCACGCCCAGCCCGCTGCCGCCCTCCTCCACCGGAGTAAACGGGCCAACCCAGCCCCGGCTGCCCATGGCCGCGTAGATATCGGCCGGGAAGCGGGCCTCGCGTTGGCACGACCGCAGCTCGTCGCGGTGCTCCTCCGCGAAGCCGGCCATGGCCGTGATCGTGGGCTGGGGCCAGTCCTGGTCGCTGAAAGTCAGGTTTACGTACATGGCTCGTCCT
>JAKZWH010000246.1:0-4384 GCA_047515615.1 Acidimicrobiales bacterium
CGTGTACAGGATCATCAGGCCGTAGCTGAGGGCCGCGGCCACAACCGCGACCGCCACTGCCGGACCGGGCATCACGTCCACGACCTGGAGAACGAACACGAAGGCGAGAACAGTCATCGATGCCGAGAAGGTGCGCAGGCCGGCACCGGCCGAGAACGCATGCACCGCGAGCATCAATGCGCCCAACACCGCCGCCGGGGCCAACGAGACGATGGCTGCAAGGGCCACCACCTGTCCGGGCGAGGCCGAGTGCGCGGTGAAGAAGGTCGGGTTCTCGCCCAGCTTGCTCAGGAGGGGCTGCGTGATGGCCAGCGTGGCCATTACCAGGAGATGGAGCAGTCGCCACCGCAATGGAAGCACGGGTCCATTCTTCCCCGGCAGCCGTCCCTTGGTATCGTTGCCGCGGGAGAGGGGGCAGCGATGATCCTCGGCTATCTGGACCCAGCGTCCGGCAGCGCCATAGTCGGCGCAATCGCGGCAGGCGGTGCCGGAATGGTGGTGGCCGCCAGGGCTGTCCTCGCCAAGTTCGGCATCGGGCGGAAGAAGGAGCCCTCCCGCGGCGACACCGAAGCTCCGAGCGGGTCGGACGAAACCACGCTGTGACAGCACCGGGTTCGGACTCGGCCTCGGCCTGCTACGACCCCGGATCGTTCCGTGATCCGAGTTCCCGCGTGTGGTGGGAAGGCGCCCGTGTGCTGCGAGGTCTCGACGAGAATGCAGCAGCAAGTTTCGGCACGCTGTCCGCGACCCGCTTCTTTGCGAAAGCGCTGGAGGCTGGCGACGTAGTAGGGACCGAGGTCGTGGAGGCAGCCGCGCCCGACGGGTGCGACTGGGACCTAGTGCTCGAGCATCGTGCCGTTCCCGTCGTCACCTACCCTCACGAGTGGTCGTTCTCCATGCTTCAGGACGCGGCCCGCCTCACCCTTCGCCTCGTGCGGGAGGCGATAGACGAGGGCTTCACCACCAAGGACGCCACGCCCTACAACGTCCAGTTCGTGGGGCCGGAGCCGACCTTCATCGACATCGGCTCGTTCGAGCCCTACCGCGCCGGCGAGCCGTGGTGGGGCTATCGCCAGTTCTGCCAGATGTTCCTGTACCCGCTCATGTTCACCGCGTACAAGGACCTTCCCCACCAGCCCTGGATGCGCGGCGCGGTGGATGGCATCACCCCGGAGCAGGCTCGGCGCGTGCTGCAGGGACGCCGCCACGGCCGCAAGGGCCTGACTACTCACGTTTGGCTGCACGCCAAGGCCGACAAGCGTTTCAGCGGTGGGTCCGCGGCCACGGTCGACGGCCTGAAGCAGGCGGGCTACAACAAGAAGATCTACATCAATATGGTCGACCGGCTCTGCAAGCTGGTAGACGGGCTGCGGTGGCGACCCGGCGGGTCAGCGTGGGCCGGCTACTCGGAGCGCGGCCACTACATGTCCGAAGCGGCCAGCGCCAAGGCTCAGTTCGTGCGTCGAGTCGCGGCCCAGCGTCATCGTCCGCAGGTGTGGGATGTCGGCGCCAACGACGGCGTGTTCAGCCGGATCGCGGCCGCGCACGCCGGGGTCGTCCTCGCCATGGACGCCGACAGCTACGTGGCCGACCGCCTCTATCGGAGGCTTCGCGAAGACGGCTGCAACAACGTCGTTCCGCTGGTCATGAACTTCGCCGATCCGACGCCGGGCATTGGATGGCGGGGCATGGAGCGTCCCGCCATCAGCGAGCGCTCATCGCCGGACCTGGTGCTCGCACTGGCGGTCATCCATCACTTGGCGCTCACCCACAATGTGCCGACGGACGCGACCCTGGACTTTCTCGCCGATCTGGACGCCGAAGTGGTGCTGGAGGTGCCGACCGAGTCAGACCAGATGGTCGAGCGGCTCAAGGGCAACAAGCGGGCCGGCACCCACGGCGCCTACACCCTCGCTGCCATCGAGTCACAGGCGGGACTGCGCTTCGATGTTCGCCAGCGCGAGGAGCTGGCGGGAGGTACCCGGGTGCTGTTCCACCTCGCCCCACGAGGCTGATTCGAGCTCCGGTCCGTAAACCCGGCAGGGAGCGCCGGCGGGTCGAGGGGCTCAGTCGACGAGGGCGGCGGTGACGAGGATGCGCGAGGTGGCGTAGTCGCTCAGGCCCACCGGACCGCCCTCGACGTTGAGGGTGACGGTTCCGTCGGGAGAGCGGGCGGTGACCGTACCCGTCGATCCCGGTGTCACCTGGGCCTGCTCCAGGAACTCCAGCATCCCGGGCTGGAACTCCAGCTCCTCCGGGATGCGCTTCACGGTGAATCCCCGTCCCACGCCCAGCGTGTCGAGGGCCACCATCTCGGGCGCCTCGTACCCGGAGCCGGGGATGGGGTTGCCGTGGGGGCAGGTGGTGGGCTGCTCAAGCACCCGAACCATGGCCTTCTCCACCGCGGGGGAGATGATGTGCTCCCACTTGCCCGCCTCCTGGTGGGCCTCGGCCCAAGAGAGCCCGAGCATGTCGGTGAGGAAGCACTCGGCCAGCCGGTGGCGCCGCACCACCGTCTCGGCCAGGGAGTGTCCCGCCGCGGTGAGATGGATCGTGCCCTTGCCCTGCTCGACAAGGCCCTCGGCCTGCATCCGGCGGATCATCTCCGACACCGCCGGGCGGGAGATCTCAAGCCGGTCGGCGATGCGGGCCTGGATCACCTCCAAGTCGTCCTCGGCGAGCTCGAAGATCGTCTCGCAGTACTCCTCGAAGGCAGGATGCCACTCGGGCGACTCGTAGGGCTGCGCGCCGGCTGGTGCGGATAGTGTCGGAGTCTCAGCCATCGGTGCCAGCATATGCACTCGGCCAATCCGTCGCAGGCCTGCGGTGTTCCCGCGGCTACTCGCCTTGTAGTTCTTCGATCACCGCCGAGAAGCCTGCGAGGTCGCTGTTGTCGGCCTGCAGCACCATGTAGTTGAAGCCCCAGCGCTGGCGACGTTGGCGCAATGTGTCGGCGATCTCGGTCGGAGAGCCGATCAGCAGCATCGCGACGTCGGCCACCGTCTCAGCTGGCTGCCCGAACATCTCTGCGGTCGCTTCGATCGCCGCGGTTGTGGCCCGCCCGCCTTCCGTGATCTGGGCCGAGGCGACCAGCACGTTGAGCTCCAGCTGGTTGAAGCGGTCGCCGGCAGCCTCACGCACCCATTCGAGCTTGGCGTCGAAGCGGTCGGGAAGCACGTCGTTGATGGTTTCGAGATCGAACTCGCCGGAGCGCAGGTTGGCGTTCACCCCCACGATGTCGGCGTGGCGGGCCGCGAGGCTCAGCATGCGGCGGCCGCCTCCGCCGATCACCACCGCCAGCGGCGACTGCACCGGCTTCGGCAGGCCCTCGAGGCCGCGGATCGTGTAGTGCTCGCCCTCGAAGGTGACCGGGCCGTCGGTGAACAGGCCGCGGATGATCTGCAGGGACTCCATCATGCGGTCGATGCGCACGCCGGGCGGGTCGTAGTCGAGTCCGGCCTCGACGTAGTCGACGCGCTTCCAGCCCGCGCCGAGCCCCAGGTCCATCCGGCCGCCCGACAGGATGTCGAGCGTGGCCACCTCCTTGGCCAGCATCACCGGGTGGCGGTAGTCGTTGCAGTACACGTGGGCGCCCAGGCGCAGGGTGGTGGTGGCCGCGGCCGCGGCAGCCAGTGCCGGTCCCACTGCGAACTGGTCATCGAAATGGTCGGGCACGACCAGGTTGGCGTAGCCGAGCGCCTCCAACCTCTGGGCGGTCTGCGCCCACGTCAGGCCGGGCAGAGGCCCCTTGAGCTCGACGCCGAAACGGAACGGATGAGTCATGGCGCTCACTGTAGGTGCGGGCCCGGCGGCTGTCGCAGGTGCTCGGTACGGTTGCGGCGTGGTGGCCGACCCGCTCGCTGTGTTCTCTGAGCCGACCCGGGCCTGGTTCACGTCGGCCTTCGCCGCGCCGACCGCGCCCCAGACCGAGGGCTGGCCCGCCATCGCAGCCGGCGACCACACGCTGGTGTGCTCGCCCACGGGCACTGGCAAGACGCTGGCCGCGTTCTTGTGGGCCATCGACCGGCTCATGTCGCGGCACGCGGCCGTGTCCGACGGCGGCACGCGGGTGCTGTACATATCGCCGCTGCGGGCGCTGGCGGTGGATGTTGAGAAGAACCTGCGGACTCCGCTGCACGGCATCCGGCTGGCCGCGGAGCGGCTCGGCGCGACGGTGCACGAACCGACCGTGGGCGTGCGCACCGGAGACACCTCGGCCGACGAGCGGCGGCGGCTGGTGCGACGGCCCCCGAACATCCTGATCACCACCCCCGAGTCGCTGTTCCTGATGCTCACCAGCCAGGCCCGCCAGACCCTCGCCACCGTCGAGCATGTGATCATCGACGAGATCCACGCGGTGGCCGCCAGCAAGCGGGGCAGCCAC
>JAKZWH010000247.1:0-3133 GCA_047515615.1 Acidimicrobiales bacterium
CGGTCATGTGCTGTGGACGGTGCCGCCGACCTCGCAGGGCTATCTCACCCTGGCCGGGGCGTGGATCGCCGACGGCCTCGACCTCGGCGAATCCGACGACGGGCGGTGGGCCCATCTGCTGATCGAAGCGGCCTCGCAGGCTGCCCACGACCGGGTCCGGTCGCTGTACGACGGTGCCGACGGCCAGGCGCTGGTCGACCCGGCCCGGCTCGGCCCCCGGCGCGATGCCATCGACCCGGAACGGGCCGGCAACGTCGCTGATGCGGCGGCCGCGGGCGACACCACCTATCTGTGCGCCGTGGACGGCGACGGCATGGGAGTGTCGCTCGTCAACTCCAACGCCAGCGGTTTCGGCGCCCACCTGGTGGCTGGCGGCACAGGCATATTCCTGCACGACCGGGGTATCGGCTTCAACCTGGTTCCCGGCCATCCGGCCGAGTACGGGCCGGGTCGCCGCCCGCCCCACACGCTGTCCCCGGCCCTGGTCACCAACACCGACGGCACCTTGCGCCAGGTGGTGGGCACGATGGGCGGCGACTCCCAGCCCCAGATCCTGCTGCAGTTGCTGGCACGCACGCTGGGGCTGGGCCAGTCGCCGGGCGCAGCCATCAGAGCGCCCCGGTGGGTGCTCGCCCCCGACGACCGCGACGCTGGCTTCGCCACCTGGCGTCCCGGCCAGGGCCGCCGAGTGCTAGTGGAGGACGCAGCCACCGGCTGGCACGAGTCCCTCGCGGCCCGCGGCCACACCACCACCCTGCGCGATGAGACACCCCATTCCTTCGGCCACGCCCACCTGATCGAGGTCACCGATCACGGCACCCTCGCCGGAGCGGCGGACCCCAGAGCCCAAATCGGAGTAGCCGCCGGCCTCTAGGCGTGCGCTTCAGGTCCGGATGTCGCTCGGCTGCACCACTTCGACTTCCACCTCAACATCGTCGGCGTCAATCTCCAGAAGGTCCGCGACGACGTTTCGAGCGACTTCCTCCACCTCGGCCAAGTTGCGTGCCTGGCTCACCCCGAGCATGTTGTCAGGCAGGCCCGACGTGACCTCGATCTCCCACCATCCTCCAGATCGCACGGCGACAGCGCGAAAGGCCTTCGTGGTCATTGCCCTACCTCTGGGAGTCTCTCCAAGTGCTCATTCAATCCGCTGAGGATGGCCCGCGCCGTTCCATCGGCGATCTCCCGGTGTCGCGGTATGGGAAACGTCAGCCCGGCACATTCCCAGATCTCGTGGCTGCCTTGACGCACGACCTCCGCCTTTTGCCCATGTTGCGTTGCCAGCTCTCGAATCTGCTTCACCAAATCCGTTCGCTTCGGCATCGTACCAGTCTACAGAGACTCTGTCAAAACCATCCTTGTCATTATATTAAATGATGTTTCAAGGATAGGCTGGCACGCCATCGGTGTGCCCAAGCGGTCGCAGCGTTGCGGAGTGACCGCGATTCACGGCGACCGTCCCGACTACTCTGGACCCGCGGTCGAGCTGAAGTCGGAACCAGCGGGGAGGTCGGAGTGACTACGACAGTCGTCTGCTGGAACATCGCCAAGCGGCGGGAACCGTGGCGGCAGCTCGTGGCCATGGATGCCGACGTTGGCTGGCGCTTCCCGCTCGTGATCGCACAGTCACCGACAGGATGGACGCGCTCGGCATGAAGTTCCTGGGACCCCAGTACCCGGACGGCAGGCGGGCCAGCCCCGCCCCTCAGGGCTTGCCGCCCGACAACCTGAACGTGCCCACGTTCCGCTCCACGCGCCAATCACCGGAGACTGCCCAGAACCAGCTCGACTACGTGTTCGCCTCGCGCTGCTTCCACAACAGCGTCAAGGTGTGGGCCATGAACGACGTCGAGGAGTGGGGGGCCAGCGACCACTGCCGTCTACTGATCGAGATCGGCGGCGATGCGGAGACACCGCGGCCGGAATGAATCCGAGGCCTGGTACGTCATGCTCGTAGGTGGGGTGGATGGTGCCAAGGGCGGGTGGGTGATGGCTGTCGCCGGAACCTGTTGCGGCTCGTCGGTGAAGTTCTCGGCGTGGGGATCGTTCGGGGACTTGTGGGCTGAGGCCCGTGCAAAGAACATCGCGGTGGTGGCGGTGGACATGCCTGTTGGCTTGCCGAGCGCAGAGCGGCGAACGGCGGATGTGGAGGCCCGTTCGCTGTTGGGGCCGCGGCGGTCTTCGTTGTTCTGGACGCCACCGCTGTGCGTGCTCGATGCGGACGACCACGCGGAGGCGAACCGCCGGTCGCGTGAGCGCACGGGCTGGGGCTTGTCGACCCAGTCATTCAACCTGCTGCCCAAGATCAGGGAGGTGCGGGAGGCGCTGTCAACCGAGCTCTTCGGGTCGTCGGCTCGGCCTCGGACTACGGAAGTTCATCCCGAGACGAGCCTTGCATTGCTGGCGGGAGCGCCGATGCGGGCCTCCAAGCGGACGCAGGCGGGCATCGAGGAGCGAGTGACAGCCTTACAGAGCGTCTTCCCCAGCGTCGGTGACACAGTTCTAGAACCCTTGCAGGGTCCGCTCCGTGCGAAACTCGACGATCTGCTTGACGCCGCGGCTGCGGCTTGGACGGCTCGGCGCATCGCCTCGGGCGACGCGATCTGCCTCGGCGAGGACGAGTTCGACGAGACCGGCTACCCGATGCACATTTGGGTTTAGCCGTCCCACCCCGGGCGGACACGCGCTGGATTACCCTGGCCGGCGTCAGGGACCGGCCAGGCGGGAGGTGTGAGCGGTGTTCGAGCGATTCACCGACGGGGCCCGTCGAGCCGTGGTTCTTTCCCAGGAAGAGGCACGCCTCCTCACCCACAACTACATCGGCACCGAGCACATCCTGCTTGGACTCATCCACGAGCACGAGGGGGTGGCGGCCAAGGCGCTGGAGTCGCTCGACATCAGCCTCGAGTCGGTGCGGGGCGAGGTGGAGGAGATCATCGGGCAGGGAGGCGAAGAGCCCCGAGGCCACATTCCCTTCACTCCCAGGGCCAAGAAGGTCCTCGAGTTGAGCCTGCGCGAGGCGCTGCAGCTCGGTCACAACTACATCGGCACCGAGCACATCCTGCTCGGTCTCTTACGCGAGGGCGAGGGCGTCGCTGCGCAGGTGCTGGTCAAGCTGGGCGCGGATCTGGCC
>JAKZWH010000248.1:0-4344 GCA_047515615.1 Acidimicrobiales bacterium
CGCCCGACAGCTCGTAGCGGTAGACGGTGCCGAGCTCGAACAGCCGCATGGGCAGCTCCCGGTAGCTGCGCTGCGACGACCGGAAGATCATCACGTGGAACGGGCAGTTCATCGGCTTGGGGTAGTAGTCGGTGCCGTCCACCTCCATGGGCGGGTACATGCCATCGGCGAAGAAGTCGAGGTGCCCGGAGGTCTCCCACAGCACCGACTTGGCGATGTGGGGCGAGAACACGAAGTCATATCCGCCGGCCTGGTGGCGCTCGCGGGAGTAGTCCTCCATGAGCTTGCGCACCAGTGCCCCCTTGGGGTGCCACACCGCCAGACCGGGGCCCAGCTCCGCGGGCCAAGACACCAGGTCGAGCTCGGCGGCGAGGCGGCGGTGGTCGCGCCGCTCGGCCTCGGCCAGGCGGTGCAGGTGGGCGGCGAGATCCTTGCGGGTGGCCCAGGCCGTCCCGTAGATGCGCTGCAGCATCGGGTTGCGCTCGCTGCCCCGCCAGTAGGCCCCGCTCACCCGCTGCAGCGCGAAATGGCCCAGCCGTCCGGTGGAGGGGACATGGGGGCCGAGGCACAGGTCGACGAAGCCGGCGGAGTCGCCGTTGCCGGTGTCGTTGCGGTAGCAGCTGACGGTTCCGTCCGTCGCCGTCTCCGAGGCCAAGTCGCCGTCGGCCCCCGCTCCCAGCGCAACGGCCTCGATGATGGAGCGCTTGTAGGGGTGTGCAGCGAAGAGCTCCAGGGCGTCTTCGGCCGCCATTTCGACGCGCCGGAAGGGCTGGTCGGCCGCGATGATCCCCCGCATCCGGGTGTCGATGCGCTCGAGGTCGGCATCGGCGAAGGTGCCTCCGTCGGGCAGCTCGAAGTCGTAGTAGAAGCCGTGCTCGATGGGTGGTCCGATGGCGAACGTGGCCCCGGGATACAGGTCGAGCACCGCCTGGGCCAGCACGTGCGCGGTGGAGTGACGGATGGTGTGCAGGCCGCGGTCCGACGAAGCGGTCACGATCTCCACCGACGACCCGTCCGGGATCGGCTCGGCCAAGTCCTTCTCGGCGCCATCCACCACCGCGACCACCGCGTCGACGGCCAGCCGGGGGCCTATGGCAGCAGCCAGATCAGCCCCGCTGGACCCCTCGGCCAGCTCGCGCTCGGAGCCGTCCGGCAGCGACACCGTGATCACAGACATCGCCTCCGAGGCTACCGCTGCCCCCGAGCGCGCGGGCCTCGCTGAACTGGTGGGACGCGATGCGGGGGGCGGCATTGCCGCTCCCCGGGGGTCTCATGCGAACAGCGCCTTTGCGGGAACTGTCCGGGGGTCTAATCCGGCACCAGTGTATCCCCGGAGGTCGCTGGCGTGCGTCCAGGAGACCGGTGGCAGCCCGCTACTGCCCGGCTGTAGCCGGCGCAGCTCTGAGACGCAGCCCGAGCGCGCGCACGACCTTCAGGACGGTCTCCAACTCCGGGCTCCCATTGGTTGAAGGCTCTCCAGAAACTGGGATCGCCAGGCCCGCTTCGGCGACGATCTCCTCCATTCCCTTGGAACGCGCGATGTCGTCCAACACTGCTGCGACCAAGAGCGGATCGTCCTCTTCGAGGGCGGCATCCAAGTACGCGATTCTCTCCTCTTCGGTATCCAGGTGGTCCGCTGCATCCCACGGAAACGTCTTGGTCCTTCTCTTGAGTCTCATCGGCCTCCTCACTCAACGACCGCTAGCCAGCTCGATCGCCCTCTTGATGTCTCGGGCTTGGCTGCCCTTGTCACCGCCGGCCAAGAGGACGACCACCGACTGCCCTCGTCGGCAATAGTACACCCGATATCCGGGCCCGTAGTCGACGCGCATCTCCACGACTCCGCCGCCTACAGGTCTGGCATCTCCCGGATGCCCTGCTTCCAATCGCCGGACGCGAGCCCGGATGCGGGCACGCGCCTGCCTGTCCCGAAGACGCTTGAACCAGCGCCGATAGGTGCCGGTCTGCTCGATAACAAACACTGCTCATAAGTTATTGACATTTATTTTAATTCATGCAGCGAACTATGGAGGGAAACGCCTAGGAGAGCGGCAGCGGCGTGCATGGGGTGGCCGGCTCGGGCGGCTTCGTCCACTGCGGCCAGGGCGCCCGGCACGTCCAGGTCGTCGTCGAGGCGTTGGCGCACGTTGTTCAGGAGGTCGGAGTCGTCGCCGTCGCGGGCAGCACTGCGCCACAGGGCTAGGCGGTGCTCGGCTTCCTCCAGGAGGCCGTCGTGCCAGGGCCACGGGGTGCGGTAGTGCTGCGACATGAGGGCCAGGCGGATGGCCATCGGCTCGTGGCGCGCGCGCAGCTGGTGGACGAACACCAGGTTGCCCAGCGACTTCGACATCTTGGAGCCCTGGTAGTGGACCAGCGCCTGGTGCAGCCAGTGCCGGGCGAAGGGCTTGCCCGTCACCGCCTCGGACTGGGCCCGCTCGCACTCGTGGTGCGGGTACAGCAGGTCGGCTCCCCCGCCGTGCAGGTCGATGGTCTCGCCCAGTTCGCGCAGCGCCAGCGTCGAGCACTCCACATGCCAGCCCGGCCGACCCGGCCCCCAGCGGGACTCCCAGGCCGGCTCACCGGGGCGGGCCCGCTGCCACAGCACGAAATCGAGAGGGTCGCGCTTGGCCGGGTCGTCGGGGTTGTCGCGCCACTCCCGGGCGAGGGCGACCATGTGGTCGCGCCCGAATCCCGACAGCGATCCGAAGCCGTCGAAGGCCTGCGTGTCGAAGTAGACGCTGCCGTCGGCGCGGTAGGCGAATCCCCGGTCCAGCGCGGCGTGGATGAAGCCCCGGATGTCGGGGATGGCCGACGTGGCCCGAGGCTCCGAGGCCGGCGGCAACGTGTTGAGCGCGGCCATGTCGTCGTCGAAGCGGGCCGTCTCCGCGAAGGCCAGGTCCAGGTAGTGGATGCCGCGGCGGTCGGCCGCGGCCAGGATGTCGTCGTCGACGTCGGTGATGTTGCGCACGCAGCGGGTCTGGCGGCCCATGTCCCGCAGGCGACGCTGAAGCACGTCGTAGGTGATGTAGGTGGCCGCGTGGCCGAGATGGGTGGCGTCGTAGGGCGTCAGGCCGCACACGTACATGCGGACCACCGGTCCAGCATCGAAGTCCACCACCGCCCCCCGGGCCGTGTCGTAGAGCCGCAAGGTCACGCGGTGCCATTTAGAGGCCGAGCCGTGCAGGCCACCGCGCCCCGGGTCGTGTCGTAGAGCCGCATTATCCCAAGGTACCGTTGCGAGCCGTGGGACTACTTGACGGCAAGCGGATCGTGATCACCGGCGTGCTGACCGACGCCTCCCTCGCTTTCGGCGCAGCCGAGGTGGCTCTGGCCGAGGGCGCCGAGATTCTCCTCACCGGGGCTGGCCGGGGCATGCGCCTCACCCAGCGCACCGCCCGCAAGCTCGGCGACGGCATCGACGTGGCGGAGTTCGACGTGACCGAGCCCTCCCATGCCGCGGCCCTGCGGGACCACCTGACCGACAAATGGGGCCGGGTTGACGGCGCGCTGCACGCCATCGGGTTCGCCCCCGAGGTCTGCCTGGGCGGCTCCTTCATGGACGCCACCTGGTCAGACGTGAAGGTGGCCCTGGAGATCTCCACCTACTCGCTCAAGATGCTCGCCGACGCGGTGGCCCCGCTCATGCCCGGCGGCGGCTCGATCGTCGGGCTGGACTTCGACGCCACCCGGGCCTGGCCCGCGTATGACTGGATGGGTGTGGCCAAGGCAGGGCTGGAGTCCACCTGCCGGTACCTGGCCCGCTACCTGGGGCCGCAGGGCATCCGGGTGAACCTGGTGTCGGCCGGGCCGGTGAGGACCATGGCCGCCCGCTCCATACCCGGCTTCTCGGAGTTCGAGGACGCCTGGGCCAGCCGGGCCCCCCTCGGCTGGGACGTGACCGACCCGACCGCGGTGTCGCGCACGATCGTGGCGCTGCTCAGCGACTGGCTGCCGGCCACCACCGGGGCGATCGTGCAGGCCGACGGCGGCTACCACGCCGTCGGCGCCTAAGAGGCCGAGCGCCGCAGGAATCACGCGCCGTTTTCGTCGGTCTCGTCGAAGATGTCCCCGACGAGCGCCTCCAACACGTCCTCGAGAGTGACCACGCCCAGCATCCTGCCGGCCTCGTTGCGTACCAGGGCCATGTGCCTGCGCGACCGGCGCATGTAGAGCAGCAGATCTCCTCCCGCCATGTCGGGACTCACCACCCGCATTCGGC
This sequence comes from Acidimicrobiales bacterium, assembly GCA_047515615.1. Taxonomy (GTDB): domain Bacteria; phylum Actinomycetota; class Acidimicrobiia; order Acidimicrobiales; family Aldehydirespiratoraceae; genus Aldehydirespirator. The sequence goes on from JAKZWH010000248.1 coordinate 4,220, forward strand.
GGAGCAACTCCAGCGGCACCGGATCGTCCCGAGCCTCGGGGGGCATCCTCAGCAGGTCCTTGGCGTGCACGAAGCCCAGCACATCACCGGGCTCGGATCCCCACACCGGCACCCGGGTGTGGCCG
>JAKZWH010000249.1:0-8878 GCA_047515615.1 Acidimicrobiales bacterium
GCCGCACACCACCGCCATCCGGCCCCGCACGCTCTCGGCCAGCGCCTCCACCGGCGCGGGGTCGGCGTCGATGAGCCTTTGGCGGGCCTCGATCTGTTCGGCGCTATCGGAGATCAGCCGGTTCATGCCGGCCAGCACGCCGACGCGCTCGAGCAGCACGAGCACCGGCACTATCACCACGCTCAGTCCCGCGGCCGGGCCGGCGAAGGGATCCACCCTCGTGACCGGAATGCCCCAGGCTGTGCACAGCTCCATCAGCTCGCCCCCGGAGGTAACGGCCACCATGCGCGCGCCGCTGGCCCGAGCGACCCGGGCCGCGGCCAGCGTCGGCTGATCGTTGCCCGACTGTGACACCGCCACCACCAGCGACGACTCCGAGAGCCAGGCCGGACTGATCCCTCCGGTGGCCAGGACCGGCACCGATCCCTGCAGGTGCGCGACCGACTCCACCACATCGCCGGCCACCCCTCCCCCGCCCGCGCCCACGATCACGACATCGGTGATGTCGCCGGGACCGGGCAGGCCCTCGACATCGGCGGCCGCCACCGCGGCGTCGCGCACCTGGTCCGGCAGGTGCCGGAGCGCTTCGAAGAGATCGTCGGCGACCATGGCGCGGGGCCTGGCTCAGCCCTGCTGGCCGGCGGCGTCGCCAGCCTCGAAGGTGGGGCGGATCCCGTCGGCCTCGGCCTTGGCCAGCAGCCGCCCGTGCTCGGCGTCGTCGGATGTGGAGGCCTCGTCGGTCAGCATCACCGGGATCCCGTCCTCCACCCGGTAGCGAAGCCGCAGCCGGGGGTTGTAAAGCACCTGCTCGTCGTCGAAGTACAGGAGCGGGCCCTTGTCAGCGGGGCACGCGAGGATCTCCAGCAGTCGGGAATCGAGCGTCACGGCGAAACCTCCTCAGTGTTGCGTCCGAGCGGCCAGGTACCAGATGCTACGGAAATATTAGGGCGCGCACCTCAGCGACCCTGGCCTCCACATCGCCGGTCCCGGCGGCCTCCAGGTTGAGGCGCAGCAGCGGCTCGGTGTTCGAGGGCCGCAGATTGAACCACCAGTCGCCGCAATCGACGCTGAGACCGTCGAGGCGATCCTGCTGGCAGCCCTCGAACGCGGCCGCCACCCGCTCCAGCACCTCCGCAGGATCCGGCACCTCGGTGTTGATCTCCCCGGAGGCCGCGTAGCGCTCGAACCCCGCGGCCAGCTCACTGAGGCGCCCGCCGTGGAGGCTGAGCGCCTCCAGAGCCACCAGCACGGCGATCATGGCGCTGTCTGCGCCGTAGTTTTGGCCGAAGTAGTAGTGGCCGGAGTGCTCGCCTCCGAACACTGCCGAGCTGTCGGCCATCGCCTTCTTCATGAACGAGTGCCCCACGCGGGCTCGCACGGGCCGGCCCCCCCGCTCGGACACGATCTCGGGTAGGGCTCTGGAGCAGATCAAGTTGTGGACGACCGCGGAGCCGGGCTCGCGCTCGAGCATCGCCGAGGCGATGATCGCCGCGGTGAGTGAGCCCGACATCGGACGGGATGCCTCGTCCACCACGAACACCCTGTCGGCGTCGCCGTCGAAGGCCAGACCTGCGTCCGCACAGCCGGCTCGCACCCCGACCTGCAGATCGCGCAGGTTCTCGGGCTTGAGGGGGTCCGCCGGGTGGTTGGGGAACGTGCCGTCGAGCTCCAGGTGCAGGTAGTCGACTTCGAAGGGCAGCGCATCGAACACCGCAGGAGCCACCAGGCCGCCCATCCCGTTGGCGGTGTCGACCGCCAGGCGCAGGGGCCGCAGCGCTGGAACGCTGACGAAGGACAGGACATGCTCGACGTAGGAGTCGAGGAGGTCGCGCCGAACCGAGTTCCCGGGCGCCGCGGCCGGATACTGCCCCTCGATGGCCCGGGCCTTGATCTCCTCCAGCCCGGTGCCGGCCCCGATGGGCGACGCGCCGGACCCGCAGAGCTTGATGCCGTTGTATCCCGCCGGGTTGTGCGACGCGGTGAACATGGCGCCGGGGGCGTCCATCATCCCGGAGGCGAAGTACACCATCTCGGTGGCGCACAGCCCGATGTCCACAACGTCGACGCCGGCCGCGACGACGCCCTCGCAGAACGCGCCGGCGAGTTCCGCTCCGTCGGGGCGCATGTCGCGGCCCACCACCACGCGGGCGGCGCCGCCCTGGCGCGTGTGGACCGCGAAGGCACCTCCGATGGCGAAGCAGGCGGCGGCGTCAATCTGCTCGCCCACGATCCCCCTGATGTCGTAGGCCTTGAAGATTGCGTCGAAGTCCCCCACCGCGCCTGCGAACCTAGCCGTCGGCGGTCGGATAGCGGCCGAGCAGCGCTCGGGCCCGGATGCGGCACATGTCAAGCACCAGCTCCCAGCCGTCGCTGGCGACGCGCACCGACGACACCCGGCTGTTGACCACCTCCACGGGCACGTCGCGCACCCGCATGCCGAGCCGGTCGGCCAAGAACAGCAGTTCGACGTCGAAGGCGAACCTATCCATGACCGAGGCGTCCAGCAGTTCGCCCGCCGCCTCGCGGGAGAATGCCTTCAAGCCGCACTGGGTGTCGCGGCCCCGGCCGAGCCGGAGCATCCTGCAGACGGCACCCACGGCGCGGCTGCCGGCTCGCCGCAGCCGGGACGGCTCCGTCACAACAACCGTGTCGGGATGGTGCCGGTCCCCCACGGCGGCATCGGCTCCCTGCTCCACCTCCTCGAGCAGTGAGAGGAGCTGGTGGGGCGGATAGGAAAGGTCGGCGTCAGTGAAGGCCACGACCGCTCCGGAGGCGGCCCGCATTCCGGCCCGCACCGCGGCGCCCTTGCCCCGGTTGACCGGGAACTCCACGACCACGTCGGCGCCGGCGGCCCGGCCCGCCGCGGCGGTGCCGTCGTCGGAGCCGTCGTCGACCACCACGATCTCGACGCCGCCCTCGTCGTGCACGGGAGCCAGGGCGGTGCGCAGCGCGGCCACAGTCGCGCCGATGCGGCCGGCCTCACGGTAGGCGGGAACCACCACCGAGAGTCTCACGGCATGTCGGACTCTCTCCGCGGCACCACGAGCCACACTACGGCGGCCAGGCCGCCGAGCGTGATCAAGAGCGCGACCCACTCCACCGGACTGTGCCCGTAGCTGAGGTGCACCTCGGTGCCGGTGGGCACCACCACCATGAAGTTGGGCGTCACCCGGTAGGGACCCTCCGCGCCCGAAGCCGACCAGTTGGGGAAGTACGACGTGCGCACCAGCACCGGCGTCCCGACACGGTCGACCGAGAACGAGATCGAGTGGTCGCTGCGGACCACATCGCTCACCGCCGCCGGTTCGACATCGGTGCGGGGCGCAGAGTCGGGCAGCACCGCGGCCAGTCGGCGCATCGCCGGTTCCCGGCCGGCGGCCGGACCGGTCCCGTCGGCGTCGTCGGCCTTCGATCCAGGGTGCATGCCCGGCAGCGTCATGCGCGGCCAGTCCTCGGGGCCGTCGGCGGCCAGCAGCGGCGCGTCCGCGCCCTCGGCCAGGAACGCGCCCACCGACGCCTCCAGCCAGGCGACGCTGGAGTCGTCGAGATCGTCCACCACCACCGGCAGCCTGGCCAGGCCGGTTACCGGCGCGCTGCCGGCCACCTCGAACACGACCCACGGGCCCGAGGTCGCCACCTCCTCCAGGCCGGCCACGCTCCGGGCCTGGCCCACGGCCTCGTCCGAGAACGCCATGTAGTAGCGCACGCCCATCGCACGCATGTGCTCGGTCCCCCTGGCGACGTCGAGGCCCCCGTAGGGCAGGTCGCGCTGGGCCCGCGACGGGGCGGCCGACAGCTCCGACTGCATCAGGAAATGGTAGGGCGTCGTGGCCGAGGCCTCGAAGTAGAGGCCCTCCATCGAGCCGATGCACCGGTCGGTCCAGTACGGCAGCAGCATCGGCGCCATCGGCGTGCCGTAGGAGCCGAGCCGCCCGGAGCCGTACTCCCACAGCGACGGGCCGCAGCCCCGGCTCTCGCCGACCCCGCCCATGGTGTCGACCAGGTCCCAGTACTCGGCGCTCCCCCCTCCGTCGGCCGTCGGCTGCCGGCGCTCATACCCCTCGAAGTTGTACTGCACCCAGTAGGGGCCCAGGTTGGAATTGCCGGAGCTGAGGGGCCCCCAGCGGTAGACGCCGTCACCGCCGGTTCTGCCTCCGGGCAGCGAGCGCAGCGGCAGTCCCACCGTGACCAGCACCGCCACCACAGCCAGCGCCACGCAGCCGCCGGCCGCGAGGGCGCCGGCCGACGCCCGGAGCCGGCCTGCCTCCGCCCCCGCCTCGACGCGGGCCGCGTGCCGCCGGTCAAGCCATGAGCGGCCCCACCCGATCGCCTCGCCTAGGCCGAGCGCGGCTGTCAGGTACACCGTGAGGTAGTAGAAGGGCAGGATACGCACGTTCCACAGGCGCCCCTCGGGCATCACCACGAAGGCCACCGCGAAGATGACCCCGGTCAGCACCAGCGCGGCGTGAAGCCGGGACCACCTGAAGAACAGCGGCCGGGACCGCCTGAAGAACAGCAGCGCCGCCCCAGCGGCAGCCATCACGACGAACAGTTGCAGCGGGGGGTCGTTGACCAGGAAGCTGTAGTCGAAGGAGCTGCGAGACCACAGCGACGACAGGTAGCGGCGCTCCTTGCCCCAGCCCATGTCGTTGAGCAGGCCCCGATTCCACCAGAAGGGCAGCACCCACCATGCGCTGAGCAAGGCGCCCAGCGCGCCGGTCACCAGGGTCCATCTCAGTCGCTGCAGCCAAGCGGCTCGGCGCCACCGACCGGTCAGCACCAGCGCGACGGTGGCTCCCAGCGCAAGGAAGGCCGAGAACAGGTGCAGCAGCCCGGTGAGGGCCAGCAGAGAGCCAGCCAGGACCCGGTGGCGGCCCGAGTCCATGCCACGGGCCGCCGCCCCGATGTAGAGCACCGCGACGGCCAGACCGAGCGAGTAGGCGAACTCGCCGGCCATCGTGGACATGAGGTTGCCGCCGTAGATGTTGAACGACAGGTCGAACAGGAACAGCAGCGTGGCCGCGGCGGCCAGGGCCTGGCCCTCGGGCGCGACCCCCGCCGATCGGGCCATGGCCCACACGGCCACCGGCAGCGCGACCACACCGGCGATCGCCACGAGCTTGAGCGACACGCCATAGGGCATGGGGACCACCAGCAGCGCCAGCATGGCCGCGGTCACAGCCGCCGGAGCCCGCCAGCGGGGCCGAGCCCTCAGCCCGTGCCACGCCCACCCCGCAGCGACGGCGGGCAGGAGCAGCGCAGCCAGGGCCCGGTTGGCAGCGACATCGTCGACGAACAGCTTGGCCGCCCCGGCCACCCCGGCGATGCCCAGGGCGACAGCCCAGCGCTGGGCCGCCGGCCATTTCGTCCGCCCGACAACGGCTAGGGCGACCGCGCATGCAGCCGAGACCACTGCCAGATAGGCGAACAAGCCGACGCTCAGGCCAAGTCCCGCATCGACGATCACCACCAGCAGCGACGGGATCACCATGTAGAACGTGAAGGCGGGGAAGCCCGCGTACCAGTCATGGGTCCATCCGGTGAGCCTGAACTCCGGGATCAGCACATCGCGCAGGTATGCGGGTGCCCACACATGAGCCCCGAGGTCGCCGCCGGTCGGGGTGGTGTCGACGAACCACAGCCAGGGCCTGAGGTTGGCGACGACGAACGCGACCAGCAGCGCGACGACGGCGCCACTCAGAACGGGTCCGGTCCGCCTCCGGTGTGTCACGGCGCCGCCAGCGGCCTCACGACAGCAGCACCGCCACGGTCACAGCATTGAAGCTTGCATGAGACCACAGCGCAGAACCGAGACGGCCTGTGCGCAGCACGAGCAGACTGTGGACGACACCGACCAGCAAGACCGCCGGAAACTGCTGGAGCTGGAAGTGCGTGATCGCGAAGGCCATCGACGAGATGGCCACCGCCCACGTTGGACCGATCCGGTCGCGCAACGCGCCCTGCACCAGCCCCCTGAAGAACACTTCCTCGCTGACGGGCGCCATGACCACCGTCATCGCGACCAGCAAGGCCACATCCAACGGAGTGCCGGCCAGATTCGTCAGCTGGCGTGCGGGCTCCTCAACGTCCAGCTCGCCAAAGATCCGGAATATGGGCCAGTACAGCAGCGGCACTGCGACGAGCTGCATGGCCAGACCGATCCCGATCCCGACAGGTGCGTCTCTCAGCCGCATCGTCCATCCGAGCTGGCGTCTCCAGTCAAGGCCGTAGCGTCGGGCCATCAGCGGCGTCCCCAGCAGGCCCAGCCACAGCGGCACCTGAAGCAGCACCAACCCGACCACGCCGACGCTCTCCATCAGGTTCTGCTCGGTGTCCAAGGCTTCGGTTCCGCCCAGCACGATTGCGGCGGCGATCGTCGCCACGACACTGGCGACGAATCCTGCGGCCCATCCGACTGCCGCCCATGTCAGCCGTGTCGAAGCCGGCATGAACGGCCGCGCGGGCAAGCCACCGCCTCGCGGCCCAGAGTCTTGATTCCCGCTCTTGTTCGCTGCGCTCACGGGCCGCTCGGGCCACGGCCTCGCTCAGCGACCTGCAAGTCTTCGTGCAACTGCGGCCTAACCGCTCGGCCTCTAGGCGACGGCATGGATTGCAACCGTACCGGACTAGTCTGGATTCGTGGCCGACAGCACGCCGCCCCCTCCACCGCCACCAGCCCCCCGGGACGGCAAGAAGCGTCCTCACAAGCCGCTGCGGCCGTCGCCCGAGTCGCAGCGCCGCTCGCGTCTGGTCGTATGGCTGATGATCGGTGCGGTCCTCGCCGTCTTCATGGCCACCACGATGCTGCCCGGCGACTCGGGCGACGAGATCTCCTATCCCGACTTCCTCCAGCGTGTGACCGAGGGCAGCATCGTCCAGGGCACCTATAACAACACCAGCGGCAGCATCAAGGCGACGGCCGCCAACGACACCGAGTACTCCTCCAACGGGCCGCTGCCGCTTCCCGACGCCGACACCGCCCTGATCAACGAGCACGTGCCGGAGTTCCGCTACGTCACTCCCCAAACCAACTTCTTCCTGTCGATCCTGCCGCTGCTGCTGCCGATAGGCCTGCTCATCCTGTTCTTCTGGTGGATGCAGCGCCGGGCCCAGGGCCAGATGGGCAGCATCATGTCGATCGGGCGGAGCCGGGCCAAGACCTACAGCAGCGAGCGGCCCGGAACCACCTTCGACGACGTGGCCGGTTATGACGGGGTCAAGCAGGAGATCACCGAGATAGTCGACTTCTTGAAGACGCCCGAGCGCTTCGCGGAGATCGGCGCGAGGGTCCCGAAGGGTGTGCTGCTGGTGGGCCCGCCCGGCACGGGCAAGACGCTTATCGCCAAGGCGGTGGCGGGCGAGGCCGGGGTGCCGTTCCTGTCGGTGACGGGCTCGGACTTCATGGAGATGTTCGTAGGGGTCGGCGCCAGCCGGGTGCGGGACCTATTCGAGTCGGCCCGCAAGATGGGCAAGGCCATCATCTTCATCGACGAGGTCGACTCCATCGGCCGCAAGCGGGGCGCGGGGCTCGGGGGCGGCCACGACGAACGCGAGCAGACCCTGAACCAGATGCTCTCGGAGATGGACGGATTCGAGAGTTCCGAGGGAATCGTGATGTTGGCGGCCACCAACCGGCCCGACATCCTCGACCCCGCCCTGCTTCGCCCGGGCCGCTTCGACCGCCAGGTGGTGGTGCCGCTGCCCGAGCTCTCGGACCGGCTGGCCATCCTCGAGGTGCACGTGAAGGGCAAGCACACGGCCGAGGACCTGGACCTCAACGTGGTGGCCCGGGGCACGCCGGGCATGAGCGGCGCCGACCTGGCCAACCTCATCAACGAGGCGGCCCTGTACGCAGTGCGCGCCGGCGACGAGGAGATCGCGGGCCGCCATGTGGAACAGGCCCGAGACCGGATACTCATGGGCCAGACGCGGGAGTCGATGGCCCTCTCAGACGACGAGAAGGAGACCATCGCCTACCACGAAGCCGGCCACGCCGTGTGCGCCGCGGTGCTGCCCACCGCCGATCCGCTCCACAAGGTGACCATCATCCCCAGCGGGATGGCGCTCGGGGTGACCATGCAGTTGCCCGAGGAGGACCGCCATATCTACCGCAGCGACTACATCCTCGACCGGCTGGTGGTGATGTTCGGCGGCCGCATCGCCGAGGAGCTGGTGTTCGGGATCGTCAGCACCGGCGCCGCCGACGACTTGATGCGGGCCACTGCGCTGGCCCGCACGATGGTGCGGGAGTGGGGCATGTCCGACGAGCTCGGACCAATGGCGTGGAGCTCCCAGAACCAGGTGTTCCTGGGCGAGGACCTGATGCAGACCCGCGACTACAGCGACGACACGGCCCGGGTAATCGACAAGGAGATCGAGCGCATCCTGCGCGAGCAGCAGGACCGGTGCCGGGCGACCCTCACCAGGTACCGCTACGGGCTCGACTTGGTAGCCAGGGCGCTGCTGGAGCATGAAACCATCAGCGGCCACGAGGTGGAACGCCTGATCGGGGTGTCGCGCCAGGGCTCGCAAACCGGCGGCGCCGCTGGAGACAAGGCGGGCAGCGGCAACGGGCAGGGCTCGCGGCCGGGCGATACCGCCGGCTCCCCCGCCGGTGTGCCCACACCGACGGCCTGAGATCAACGAATATCGGTCGCGGGCACGGGGTCGGAGACCGCCGCGCCGAGCGAGGCGGTGCGGGAGGTCAGCCCGACGAGCTCCACGCCGACGACCACCGGCGCCGACGACTCCACCTCCACCACGAAGCGATCTGAGCCCAGCCGTGCCAGCGGAACGCTGGCCCGGCGGCGGGGCCCGACCTCAAGCCGATGGGCCGTCTCGCCGTCCACCCGGAGGCTGATCTCCGCGATCCCCACCG
>JAKZWH010000250.1:0-7839 GCA_047515615.1 Acidimicrobiales bacterium
AAGACGTCGTCACAGCCGGTCGCCACCCCGATCCCGACACGGGTGCCTGTGCGCCAGTCCTCAAGCGGATCGAAGCGCTCCTCCAGATCCGCTAGCAGCTCCAGTCTTAAGGGCGATCCAGATGGCCAGAGGCCGCTGCCGCCGAACCACCGATCGAGCCTCGCAGCGTTGAAGCAGCCTTCGTCAGGAGCGACATCGTGCCCATCGGCAAGCCATTGCGCAACGGTGCGACCGTCCGTCGCGTCGAATCCGTCCATGGCCTCCACGACATGGGCGCGACCCTGGCGCCCGTTGCGCAGCACGGTGATCGCCGGATAGGCCGACACCGTGTCCTCGAATGCGTCTACGTCGTGCATCACTACGACTGTGTCCACCGCGTATTCGGAAGCGACAAGAGCTCGAAGCCGCTCGCCGTACTGGTTGTGCATCCAGCGGTCTGCGCATATGAACCCAAGCCGTCCCTCGGGGCCGAGCATCGACAGGCCCTTCTCGAAGAAACCGACATAGATGTCGGCCCTGCCCCGCATCGTCGAGCACTCGGATCGATAGGCAGCGCTCACCTCCGTCGGAACGTCCTCGAGCCTCACATAGGGCGGGTTCCCGACCACGAAGTCGGCTTGCAAGGAACTGTCGCCCCCGCAGTCGCTGAGCAGGAAGTCCCCCCGGGACACCCACTGCGAGCTGAGGCTCTCCGCGACATCGGCAGGCTGGCCGAGCTCGACAAGCCGGGTGGCCACGGACTCGCGAGCGGCGTCGACGTTGCGGTCAAGCACATCGAACGCCCTGATGGCCTGGCCCACGTCGGCGAGGGACCGGCCATACCTCCTACAGGACTCCGCCAACCGCTCAGCGATCGGCACCAGAAAGGCTCCGGCGCCGCACGCAGGCTCCACGATCACCGAAGCCCCCAGGTCATCAGCTGCCCGGTAGCCAGCCACGTCCAGAATCAAATCGACCACCCAGCGGCGCGTGAACACCTCACCGTGCGTTCCATCTGGATCGACGGTCCAACTCCGCATCGCCCTGGCAGCTCCATCAACTTCGGCTGACCGTACCGGGTCATCGGCACCACCCCGCGTCGCTCAAACTACACAAGTGCCACTTCACGGGACGGCACCCTAAGCACCCACTGTGACAGGCAGGAGCGATCGGCCGCTGAGGCCCAGGCCTAGATCGTGGAACTGCGTGCGCGGTTGCTGCGTGCGCGGCTTAGGCCGGTCTTGGCATCCGCAACGCGTCGGAAGTGTTCGCGACGATGCTTCCGAGGTGTTCGATGTAGGCGGCAAGTCCCCGTTGCGGTCGCCGTTGGCCCCGCCGTCAGCCGCCAAGCCTCATCGGGTGGCCGACAAGTAGTCGAGCACCTCCTGCTCGGAGACCACGTCGGCGTACTTGGCGTCGAGATCGAACAGGTTGGCTTGGTGGACCTGCGGGTTGCGATCGCCGCAGGCATCGCGCACGACTACGGGAACGAAGCCGTGCTGACAGGCGTCGACCGCGGTGGCCCGAACGCAGCCGCTGGTGGAGACGCCGGTGTGGATCAGCGTGTCGACGCCCATCGACGTGAGCGTCGAGGCCAGAGACGTTCCGAAGAAACCCGAGGCGTACTGCTTGACCACGACGACCTCGTCGTCGGTCGGCGCCAGCCCCTCGCCGTAGGCGCCCAGCGGGTTCCCCCGCACAAAGCACTCCAACGCGCCGACCTTGCGGAAGAAGACCCCGCCGTTGGCCCCGCCCGGCTGGAACTCCACCCTGGTGTGCAGGACCGGGATGTGGGCCGCCCGGGCCGCATCCAGCACCCGCTGGCACGCTGCTCGGGCGTCCTCGACCCCGGCGTACAGCGGTGACGTCGGATCCAGGTAAGCCTGGCAGAAGTCGATCACCACCAGAGCGGGACGCGAGCCGAAGCCCAGCCGGTTGCTGAACCCGGCCCGTCGGTAGTCCTCTGCCAGCCCATCGCCGGTGGACCGACCGCCGGTCGACCGCGCCTCCGGCATCAGCCGACGACCCCGCCGGCTCGGAGCTGCTCGATGGCGTCAGCATCGAGCCCGAGGATCGCGCCGAGCACCTCGTCGTTGTGCTCGCCCAGCAGCGGGCCCGACCAGTTGATCGAGCCGGGGGTCTCGGACAGCTTCGGCACGATGTTCTGCATGGGGATGGGCCCGAAGTCGGGACTGTCCACCCAGGCTATGGCCTGGCGGGCGGCGAAATGCTCATCGGCCAGCATCTCCGGGGCGCGGTACATCTGGCCGTTGGGAACGCCGTTCTCGTCGAGGCGCCGGCGCAACTCGTCGGCGTCGAGGGTGGCGGTCCACGCCGCGATCATCTCGTCCAACTCGTGCTGGCGGTCGCCCCGGGCGCTGTGGGTGGCATAGCGGGGGTCGTCGCCCAGTTCGGGACGGCCCATCGCCTCAGCCAGACGCCGCCAGACGGTGTCCTGGTTGCCGGAGATGAGATGGATCTTCCCGTCGCGGGTGGGATAGGCGTTGGCAGGCGCGATGTTGGGGATGATCGAGCCTGTGCGCTCGCGGATGAAACCGGCCACATGGTATTCGGTCAGCAGCGATTCCATGACTGCCAACACCGACTCATAGAGCGCCGCGTCGACGATCTGGCCCTTGCCGGTGCGCTCGCGGGCGTGAAGGGCATTCAACGTGCCGATGGTGGCGAACATGGCGGTAAGGGTGTCCCCGAGGCTGATTCCGGTTCGGCTGGGCATCTTCGCCGGATCGCCGGTCGTGTAGCGAATGCCTCCCATCGCCTCGCCGACGGCTCCGAAACCGGGCTGAGCGCAATAGGGTCCGGTCTGGCCGTAGCCCGAGACCCGGGTGACGATCAGCCGCGGATTGACGGAGCGCAGGACTTCGGGAGCGAGGCCCCACTTCTCCAGCGTGCCGGGACGGAAGTTCTCCAGCAGGATGTCGGCGTCGGCCGCCAGCCTGCGCACCAACTCCTGGCCGGCGGGCTCGCGCAGGTTGATGGTGACCGACTTCTTGCCTCGGCCGACGACCGGCCACCACAGCGACCTTCCGTCGGCCTTCTCCTGGCCCCAGGCCCGCATCGGGTCGCCGGTCGTCGGCGGCTCTACCTTGATGACCTCGGCCCCGTGGTCGGCCAACAGCTGGCCGCAGAACGGACCGGCCAGGAGCGTGCCCACTTCGATCACCCGAATATCAGTGAGAGCCCCGGGCATGCTCCTCCTCTCCAGTATTCTCGGTTGAGTCATGACCGAGCCCATGCAAGAAACCGGGCGTGCTCGGCGAACTGTGAGACTTCAACCATCCAAGCGCGTCCAAGTTGTCGATGTCGCTCCCCGAGACGGCTTGCAGGCCGACCCCGCCGACCTCAGCACCGCGCAGAAGGTGGAACTCATAGAGAGGTTGGTCGCCGCCGGCCATACCCGCATCGAGGCTGCCAGCTTCGTCAGTCCCAAAGCGGTGCCCAAGATGGCCGACGGCGAAGCGGTCATGGCCGGCCTCCCCCGCAAGGAGGGGGTGAGCTACAGCGCCCTCGTTCTCAACGAGCGGGGCCTTGAGCGGGCCGTCGAGGCCGGAGTCGACGAGGTCTGCGGAGTTGTGGTGGCCACCGAGACCTTCTCGCAGGCCAACCAGCGGGCCACCGTGGACGAGTCGGTGCAGAGGTGGCGAAGCATCTGCGAAGCCGCCCGGACGGCCGGGATCAAGACCGCGGTCACCGTGTCGGCGGCGTGCGGCTGCCCATACGAGGGCCGGGTGGACGCTGATCGGGTTCTTGGAATCGTGACCGAGCTGGCCGAGACGCAGCCCGACGAGCTGACGTTGGCCGACACCATCGGGGTCGGGGTTCCCACCCAGGTGGCCGCCCTGTTCGAGGGTGCGGCGCAGCGGGCCCCCGGCATCGTGTTGCGGGGGCACTTCCACAACACCCGCAACACGGCGCTGGCCAACATCTTTGCGGCCCTCGAAGTCGGCGTTCGAGTGTTCGACGCCAGCTTGGGTGGGGTGGGAGGCTGTCCGTTCGCGCCCAAGGCGACCGGAAACGTGGCCACCGAGGATGTGGTGTACATGGTGCACCAGATGGGCTACGAGACCGGGCTCGATCTCGACGCGCTTATCGAGGCCAGCACCTGGCTGGAAGACCAGCTCGGCCATCGCGTGCCCAGCCTTGTGGCCAAGGCCGGAGGATTCTCCCGACCTGCCTGATCCGCGGCTGAGCGCCCCGACCGTGCTCATGTGGCCCCCTTCGTGCCCAGGCCGTAGCGCCGGGCCGGATTCCACGAGAGCAGGCGGGCCATGTCCACCAGGCCCAACGTAGAACATGAAGATCTTGAAGGAGGTCATAACGCGAGCCATGGGATGCACTCAGCGCACTTGGTCGCTCGACAGCTCCTAGGTTCTCTGCCTATTGGAAGAACGTGTGGGGTGCCCAAACCGCAAGAGCGGCGAGCTTGACTTGCTACCTGGTCGTCCGAAGAGGCAGCGCGGATAGGTGCCACCCTGCACCGGCCTCCCCAACCCTAGGTGTGACAACCTGAGACGTTGTCCCGGCCGTGAGGCGCTGGGGGTGTCCGGGTCTGGGTGATCTCCTGAGGGAGGATGCGGGTCTCATCTACCCCCTACCTCCCCCAGGAGAAGACATGGCACAGACTAGACGGCCCCAGCATCCCAACGCGGCCCTCACCCCGACCCAGCGCCTCAAGATGGTCCGCCTCGTCGAGGACGGCTGGAGCGTGGCCGCGGCGGCGCAACGGTTCCAGGTCGACGACAAGACAACACGCAAGTGGCTCGACCGCTACCGCTGCGAGGGCGAAGCGGGCATGGGGGACCGCTGCTGCCGGCCCCGTCACAGCCCGAGGCGCACTCCCGAGCCGCAACGACAGCGGGTGATCGAGCTGCGCCGCCGCACCCGCCGCGGCGCGGGGTTCATCGCCCATGTGTGCGGCATGCACGCCTCGACGGTGCACCGCATCTGCGTGCAAGCGGGACTGGGCCGCCTCGACCACGGCGACCGCAGCTGCGGCCCGCCGCCCAAGCCGCTGCGCTACGAGCGAGAAAAGCCCGGTGAGCTGGTGCATCTCGACGTCAAGAAGCTCCCGGCGATCCCCGACGGCGGCGGCTGGCGCACCCACGGCCGCGGCAACGCCGGACCCCGCCAGAGGGCGGGCTGGCGCTATGTGCACTCCGCCATAGACGACCGCACCCGCCTGGGGTACTCAGAGATCCACACCAACGAGACCGGCTTCACCGCGGCGGGGTTCTGGAGGCGAGCCGCCGCCTTCTATGCCCTCGCGGGGATCGCCTGCGAGAGGGTGCTCACCGACAACGGCCCCTGCTACCGCTCCAAAGACTTCCTCACCGCGCTCAAAGACACCCGCACCAGCCCCAGGCGCACCCGGCCCTACCGGCCCCAGACCAACGGCAAAGTCGAACGTTTCCACCGCACCCTCAACGAGGAATGGGCCTACGCCCGCGACTGGGACAACGACACCCAACGCTGCGACGCCCACCAGCACTTCATGCACTACTACAATGAACACCGGCCCCACGGAGCCCTCAAATGGGACACCCCGATGGCCACCCTCACCCGCCTAAGCGGGGACAACGTCTTGGGAATGCACACCTAGAGCGCACCCATTTCTGGAATCAATGGAGGATCAGGCGACCGTCCCGGATGTCTGCGGCGGTGCCAACCGTCTCCTCGCTGGTGACCGCGTCGATCGTCGCTTGGTCGGGTGCGGTGGCCCAGCCTCGTCTTCCGTCTTCGAAGCGGACCAGCCCGACCACGGTGGGTGAGGGCTGGAGGAAGTCCACGGTCACGGCGTCGAGGATGACTGGCCCGTCACGATCCGGGGGAGCGAGATCTCGGGGATGCAATGCCGGGGTCTGCCGCGAGGTGAGGTACGGCGACGTTGGTGGAGACGAAGACAGCAGACCGAGAGCGTGCTTGGCCGCGATGCCGCCGCTTCCTTGCACCAGGCCTGTGCAGTCCGGGGCGTCCTCGCGCAAACGATCCACCATGGCGATGAGGCCCTCGCCCGCGCCGAAGTTCACGGGCGCGCCCGTGAACCCGAGGCCTCCCGAAACGGTGAGAGGGCGACGATCAGCGATCCCAAGCGCGGCAATGCTGAGCGCAACCATTGAGGGGAAGCAGGCATAGAGATCCATGTGGCTGATGCTGGCGGAATCTCCGGTGACCGCGAGAATGTCGTCGGCTGCTGCTTGCAGGCCGGGATTGATGGTGAGCTCGCGCCGGCTCGCCACGAATTCGGTGTCGTCGGCAAGGGCGATGCGGTGGGGAAAGACCATGCGGTCCTGCGCGATTGCGTGTTCTCGTGCAACTGCCAGCGAGCAGACGAGCAAGGCGCCGGCCCGGTCGACCGTGTTGTTGGCAACCATGGCCTTCGTGTACGGCCAGCTCACCATCTGATTCGTGGGGGAAATCTCGGCGATCTCTTCCGGTGACATCGCACGCCGAGTGGCGGCATGCTCAACGCCAGCGGCGACTGCGGCGAATCCTGCGCAGAGTTCCGCGACCCGACGGCGGTTCTCGGCCATAGACTCGCCCCGCCTCGCCCTTATGGCGCTCTCGAGCAGCGCGAAGGCGTTTCTGGGCATATCGCCGGCGACGGCTTTCGCGGCTGGATCTCCGATCACCAACGGTGGTCCCCAGAGCTCGTCGGGCGAAGCCTGCGTCTCGGGAAATCTGGGGACTTCGATGCCCTGTCGCCGCGCGATCCGGCGGGATCGAGTGCACTCGCCCCCGACAATCAGCGCCGCGCCGACCGCGCCTCGTTGGATGTGATCGGCGATCTCAGCGAGCAGCGCGACCGGTGTTTGCCCACCGATGGTGGTCAAGAGCGTGCGGGCGTCGGCTCCAATCGCCGCGGCGATACAGCTCCCGGGGTTGCGATAGCGCCACAAGCCGCCAGCGACCGCAACAACGTCGACTCTCGGGGCCATGCCGGCGCCGCCGCAGTCGTCGATTGCCGCGCGTGCCGCGTCGATCATGAGCGAGACCGGCTCTGTGAGCACATCTGGATCGTGCGGTGTCGCGATGGACACGCCGACGACGACAGGCGTCTGATCCGGCGTCACGCAACGACGGTACCGGGCGCAACCACGTCCGGAGGGGCGCCGCGTCATCTGGATCAATGTCTGGACTCGGCAGGACTCTTTCGTACTTCAGCTGTCAGACCTGCCGGACAGGGTCATCGAGCCGTCGGAGCCGCCGGCCTCCAGCTCAGTAGCGGAGTCCGCTGGCGGGTGATCACACTGGGATCAGCTCGAAGGCGACTCCGAACTGCACGCCCAGCGTCTCGCCGACCTGTTGGCAGCTGTCGCGCAGGAAGGAATCGGGGCTGAAGGACGGGTCGCCGAGGCTCTCGATGTAGGCGCGGTGACAGCGCAACGAGGCCACAGCCTCGGCGAGGTGGTCGGTCACGTCCACCCCGTGGGTGGGTGCCGGCGAGGATGCGTAGGCGATCCAGCGCACACCGCTCCACGGCTCGCCGGCGTCGGTGAACAGCCAGCGGTTGGCCGCGTCGCGCACGGCATCGGGCAGGGCCCTGCCGAGCTCTCGGTGATCGACGTGGTTCCAGGGCCCCGAGTCCCCCCACCGGTCGCGGTAGTTCGACCCGATGATCACTTCGGGCCGGTGGCGGCGGATGGCCGCGGCAAGGTCGCGTCGCAGCTCGATCCCGTTGACGACGAGTCCATCAGCGTGATCGAGGAACTCGACCACTGAGACACCCACGGCGGCCGCGGCAGATACCTGCTCTGCGGTGCGCAGCGGACCGGCCTGGCTGGGAGCCATGGAATCGATACCGGCCTCGCCCCGGGTGGCCAGCACGTAGCGGATGTCTTT
>JAKZWH010000251.1:0-10679 GCA_047515615.1 Acidimicrobiales bacterium
TTCCTGCTGGTTCGAGAATGCCTCCAGGGCGAGCCGCGCGTCCAGTTCCGGATCGTTCAGGCGCCCGCGCTTGAGTTGTCCGTCCTGATAGTGCTTGACCAGATGGTGATACGGGTTGCGAGGGAAGGCCAGAGGGTTGAGCCAGAGCGTGTCCACCGCTGGCAGCCCCAATAGGCGTAGGCGAGGACTCGTGGCTTGCAGATGGGGAACGTCGAACTCGATCAGATTGTGGCCAAGCAGGAAGTCCGCGCCCACGGCGAGGTCGTCCAGCTCAGCCAGCGCCTGATCGAGATTGCGGCCCGCCCGGGGAAAGACGACAGTCTGACCGGTGTCAGGCCGTACCCCGGCGAACGCGTGGATGCGCCCGGTTCGCTTGGATACTTCAAGGTCCACCGAAAGACAGCGAGACAGCCTAATGGCCAGGCGCTGTGCTGCTATCTCTCGACTCAGTTTCTCGTCGGCTGCAGTCTGAAGGCACGCGGCGACGTCGTCAATCGCCTGAGTCAGTTCCTGATGCGCGGAAGTCCCGCGAGTCGACGTCATTGGCAGGCGCAGTCTCCGGAACGGCCCGGAGGCGCTATCTGTGAGACCTTCAGGCGGCGGCCTTCTCGAGGATGTGGACGCCGCAGGCTGAGGCCAGGCCGATGACGTGGGCCAGGCCGACGGTGGCGCCCTCCACCTGGCGGTCGCCGGCCTCGCCCCGCAGGTGGGTGGTCACCTCGAAGACGTTGGCCACGCCGGTGGCGCCGATGGGATGGCCCTTGGAGATCAGCCCGCCGGAGACGTTCACCGGGGTGGCGCCGTCGCGGAACGGCCCGCCGGCGTCGATGAACTCCCCCGCGCCACCGGGCTCGCACAGGCCCAGGTTGTCGTAGTGGATCAGCTCCGCGGTGGCGAAGCAGTCGTGCAGCTCCACCAGGTCCAGGTCCTCGGGGCCGACTCCGGCCGCCTCGTAGGCCTGGGTCGCGGCGTTGCGGGTGAGCGTGTTCACGTCCGGCTGGACCTGGCAGTCCTCGGTGAACGGGTCTGAGGTCAGCACTGACGCCGAAACCTTCACCGCCCGCTTCTGGACGTGGGCCGGCATCGACGCCAGCCGCTCCCCCGACACCAGCACCACTGCGGCCGCGCCGTCGCCGGTCGGGCAGCACATCAGCACGGTGTTGGGGTAGCTCATCATCGGGGACTCCATGATCTCGTCCATGGAGAACTCCTTCCGGTATTGCGCCAGCGGGTTGAGCGTCGAGTGGAGATGGTTCTTGTAGGCCACCCGGGCGAACTGCTCGAAGCCCACGCCGTCGTGGTCGTGGGCGTAGGCCATGCCGGCCTGGGCGAACACGCCGGGCATGGTCTCGGTGCCTAGGTGGCCGTCCACGCCGGTGACGGCGCCGTAGCGCCCGGAGGGCTCGAAGACCTTCTTCTCCTTCTTGGTGGCGCCGCCGCCCAGCAGGCCCATCTTGCCCATCTGCTCGGCCCCCACGGCCAGGCCGATCTGGGCCTCACCGGACTTGATGGCCATCATCACGGTGCGGATGGCGGTGGCGCCGGTGGCGCAGGCGTTGGCCACGTTGTAGACGGGCACACCGGTCTGGCCGATCTGCTTCTGGATGCGCTGGCCCACCGCGCCCGAGGCCTGGAACAGCGACCCGCAGGCCAGCACGTCGATGTCGCCCACGGTGACCTCGCCGTCGGCCAGCGCGCCCATGGCGCTCTCGGAGGCCAGGTCGATCAGGTCCCGATTCGGATAGCGGGCAAAGCGGGTCATGTGAGCGCCGAGCACCCACACGCTGTCTGGAGAGATCCGGGCTGCCATTGTCGTGCTGCCTCCCTTGGTGTGTCGATGGGGCTCCGGGCCGATGCCGTTCTCAGGCGGGCTCGTAGCCGAACGCGACGGCCTCGGTGTCGTCGTCGTCAGTGCCGATCGGGTTGGCGGTCAGCCGCACCCTCATGCCGAGCTTGACCGCCTCGGGTGTCGGGTCGCAGTTCACCACGTTGGCGCGCACCCAGGTGCCGTCGTCGGTCTTGACGATGGCCGACACGAACGGCACCGGGATGCCGGGAGCGGCCCGGTGGACGATGGTGAAGGCCCTCAGCTCCCCCGAGCCGTCGACCGCAGCCGGTGCGAAGTCGGTCAGGCCGCAGCGGGCGCAGGCGTTGCGCCGGTCGAAGTAGCGCGCCCCGCAGCTGCGACACTCATGGGCCACCAGGTGCGGTTCGGGCTCGAGGTGCAGGTAGTCGACGAGCGGAACGCGAGCTGAGGCCATCGCCGCGAAGGCTAACAGCCGTCGCTGCGGTATACCGCTTACCAGCGAGACCGGTGGAGCACCTCGCCGAGTGCGGGCCGGCCGCGGCGCGCCGAGCTGCTCGGCCTGTCGTCGCTGGCGGGGTGGCCGATGGCGACGGTGCCCACGCCCCGCCGGTCGGGGGGCACGCCGAAGCGTCGGCGAACCGCCCGCTCGTGATCGAACATTCCGAAGAAGGCGGCGCCGAGGCCGCGGTCCTGCGCGGCCAGCAGCATGGTCATCGCCGCCGCCCCGCCGTCGACGAACCAGTACGGCACCGGCCAGGCGTTCGCGCCGGCGCCCAGGCCGGTGCCGCTCTTGTCGGGCTGTCGGTAGCGGCGCAGGTACCCGCCCAGGTTGGCCCACACCACCACCAGCACCGGAGCGGCCAGCAGGCCGGGCCAGGCGAAGCCGTCGCGCCGCTCGGGCGGCAGAGTCACGTCCCAGTAGGCCGCGGCGTCGTCGCCCTCCAGCACCAGGAACTCCACCCCCACGGCGTTGCCCGCGGTCGGCGCTCTCCGAGCGAGGTCGCAGATCTCGTCGACCGTCCCCGGCGCCAGCGGCTCGCCCGTGAAAGAGCGCACCATCCGGCGCCGGCGTACCGCGTGCTCGAACTCCATGGGTGGCTCCGCTGCGCCGGCAGACGGGCGCGACCGCCTCGCTACAGCAGCTTCTCGAGCTCCTCGGCCATCACCCAGCTGTGCACGATCAGGGTGTCGCCGTCGGCTGTGGCCAAGCTGTCGAGCAGGGTCGCGGTGTCGGCTGGGATCTGGTCGGGCTTGAGGCTGGCGTGGTCGAGCACTACCGGAGGACCGCCCTTGCCCCGGGTGGTGAAGATGCGGTCCTCGTAGCTGAGCGTTCCAATGCCGAAGCGCTTGGCGAGGCGGCGGCCCCAGGCCCGCTCCTCGCCGGTCGCCTTGTGGCCGGGCCGGGGGATGATGTCGTGGAGGTTCTTGAAGGCCTCGAAGGCGCCCGGATCGTTGATCTGCATCCCGAGGAGCACGTCCTCGTCGGGGAAGGACAGGGCGGCCCGGCGCAGCTGGTCGGTCACGATGCCGCGCAGAACCGTGTCGCGGCGGGTTGTGCGGCAGGTGTGGCCGGCGCCGATGATCACGCACGGGGTTCCGCCGACGCGCTCCAGGGTGCAGAACGAGAAGCCCCGAAGCTTGCCGTTGTCGCGGGCCTCGGTCACCAGCACCCAGGCTTCGGCTTGCTTAGAGAGGGAGCCCACCTCGTAGGCGCCGGATGAGACGGCGCAGAGATCGGCCATCTCGGCCAGATCGGAGTCCCCAAGTGCGGTGCAATCCCTGGTCTCGATCGCGATTGCCATGGCCGCTTCCACCCCTGTCTGTCACCCGTGCCCTCCGCTCCAGTCTCAGGGGTGTGGGGCCGTTTCGCAACCCTCACAGCACCGTTTCGCCCCCGGCGCGAGCGGGTTGCACCGTGCCGTGTGGGATCGATCAGACCCCGGCGATGGCCTCGGCGCCGAGCAACTCGCGCAGCTCGGCCGGCAGACCGTTGGCGGTGTCCACCGCGAAGTCCTCGGGCAGGTGCGCCACCCGGCGGTCGCCCAGCAGCAGCTCGACCGGCGAGCCGCCGGGGTGGGCCGCCAGCAGCGACTTGAGCTTGTCCAGCAGCCGGTCGGTCTGGTGCTCGAGACCGAGGTTGACCCGCAGCGGCGCATCCGGCTCGGTGCTGGTGACGGGCTGCACCTCGTTGGCGAAGAACCTCAGGGTGTCCTCCCTGGAGTCGAGCCGCCCTCGCACTACGACAACGGCGTCGTCGGCCAGCTTCGGGCCGTGTTCGGACATCGCTCTGGGGAACACCAGCACCTCGATCTTGTGTTCGAGGTCCTCTAGCGCGAAGGTCGCCATCAGCTCGCCCTTGCGGGTCCAGCGCCGCTGCAGGCCGGTGACCACTCCTCCGACCGACCAGAAGCCGGAGTTGTCGCTGCGGGCCGCCCCGGCCGCGAGGTCGCTGATCGTGCAGTCGGCCAGGCGGCGCACCCGGGCCTCCATCCCTTGGAGCGGGTGGTCGGAGATGTAGAGGCCGAGCATCTCCTTCTCGTGGGCCAGCTTCTGCATGCGCTCGTACTCGACGTCAGGCACATCGGGCCTGTCGTCGAAGGTCGGGCCCGCGCTCTGCTCGCCGAACAACGACATCACGCCGGCCTCGTGCTCGCGCCGCTTGCGCACCGTCATGTCGATGATGGACTCGTGCACCTGCAGCAGGCCCTTGCGGGGGTGGCCCAGCGAGTCGAAGGCCCCCGCCTTGATCAGCGACTCGATCGTGCGCTTGTTCAACGCTTCGATGTGCACACGCTCCACGAAGTCGACGAACGAGGAGTAGGGCCCGCTCGCCTCGCGCTGCGCGATCACCCGCTCGACGACGCCCTCCCCCACGTTGCGCACCGCGGAGAGGCCGTACACGATGCGTCCCGGGCCTGCTTCGCCGTCGGAGGGGACCGGCGTGAAATCCGACGCGGACCGGTTGACGTCGGGGACCTGCACTTCGATGCCTTGCAGGCGGCACTCGTTGAGGTAGACCGAGGCGTTCTCCAGCTTGCTCTTGACGCTGGTGAGCAGGGCGGCCAGGTACTCCACCGGGTGGTTGGCCTTCAGGTAGGCCGTCTGGTAGGCGACCATGCCGTAGCCGTAGCTGTGGCTCTTGTTGAAGGCGTAGTCGGCGAACTGCTCGATGATCTTGAACAGTTGGGCGCCGAGGCCCTCCTCGTAGCCGTGGGCGGCCACGCCCGCCACGAACTTCTCCTCCTCGGCTGCCATGGCGGAGCGGATCTTCTTGCCCATGGCCTTGCGCAGCGAGTCGGCCTCGGCCAGGGAGTACCCCGCGAAGCGCTGCGCCACCCGCATCACGCTCTCCTGGTAGATCATCAGCCCGTAGGTGTCGGCCAGGATGTCGGACGCGTCGTCGTGGAAGTACTCGACCCGGCGCCGGCCGTTCTTGCGGTCGGCGTAGTCGTGGTGCATGTTGGCCGCCATCGGCCCGGGCCGGTAGAGCGCCACCAGCGCGCAGATGTCGCCGAAGGCGGTGGGCGCCAGGGAGCGGACCAGCGAGCGCACCTGGGGGTTCTCAAGCTGGAAGACCCCGATGGTGTCGCCCTCCTGCAGCATCTTGAAGGTGGCGCCGTCGTCCAGCGGGATGGAGTCGATGTTGACGACGACCCCCCGGGTGCGCTCGACCAGTTCGACGGTGTCGGTTATCACGTCGAGGTTGCGCAGGCCCAAGAAGTCCATCTTCAGCAGGCCGAGGTCCTCCACGCCGTGCATCTCGTACTGGGTGACGATCGGTGCCTCCGACGCGTCCCGGCCCGGCTCCGGCTTGCGCTGTATGGGCATGTACTCGGTCAACGGCTCGGGCGTGATGACCACGGCGGCGGCGTGGATGCCGTCCTGGCGCCGCATGCCCTCGAGCCCCCGAGCCACGTCTACCACCTTGGCCACCTCGGCTTCGGTGTCGTACATCTGGCGCAACTCGGCCGCGGCCACATAGCCGTCTCGGTGGCTCTCGGATTCCTCGAAGCAGCACCGCAGCGGGGTGTCTCGGCCCAGGATCAAAGGAGGCATGGCCTTGGCGATCTTGTCGCCCAGCGAGTGGGGGTAGCCCAGCACGCGGGCTGCGTCGCGCACCGCGGCCCGGGCCTTGATCCTCCCGAAGGTGATGACCTGGGCCACATGGTCGCGCCCGTAGCGCTGGGCCGCGTAGTTGATCATCTCGTCCCGATGGCGCGAGTCGAAGTCCATGTCGATGTCGGGCATCGACACCCGCGACGGGTTGAGGAACCGCTCGAACAGCAGGTCGTAGCGGATCGGGTCGAGGTCGGTGATGCGCAGGCTGTAGGCCACCGCACAGCCCGCGGCCGAGCCGCGGCCCGGCCCCACCCGGATGCCCCTGCGCCGGGCGTAGGCGATCAGGTCCCAGGTGATGAGGAAGTAGGAGGCGAACCCCATGCTGTTGATGACCTCGAGCTCGTAGGCCAGCCGCTCGGCCACGTCGGTGGGAAGGGGGTCGCCCCAGCGCTGGTGCGCGCCGGAGTATGTGAGGTGCTGCAGGTAGGCGCGGTCGTTGTCGAAGCCGTCGGGGACGTCGAAGTGCGGGAGGCGGGGCGTGCCGAACTCGATGTTCACGTCGGCGCGCTCCGCGATCAACAGCGTGTTGTCGCAGGTCTCGGGGAGCTCGGCGAACAGGCTGCGCATCTCCGCCGCGGTCTTCAGGTAGTGCTCGTCGCCGTGGAACTTGAGGCGGTCGGTGTCCTCCAGCAGCGACCCGGTCTGCACGCACAGCAGCGCGTCGTGGGCCGCGGCGTCGGCGCGGTGCGTGTAGTGGCTGTCGTTGGTGGCCAGCAGCGGAGCGTCGAGCTTTCGGGCGATCTCCAGCAGTTGGGGGTTGATCCGGTGCTGCTCCGGTATGCCGTGGTCCTGCATCTCGATGAAGAAGCTGTCGCGGCCGAAGATGTCCTGGAAGCGGGCCGCCTTGGCGAGGGCCTCGGCGGTGTTGTCCCGCAGCAGGGCCTGGGGCACCTGGCCCCCGAGGCAGCCGGTGGTGGCGATCAGGCCCGCGCTGTGGTCGTTGAGCGTCTCCCAGTCGCAGCGGGGCTTGTAGTAGTAGCCCTCCATGAAGGCCCGGCTGGACAGCTTGATGAGGTTCTTGTAGCCGGTGTCGTCGGTGGCCAGCACCGTCAGGTGGTAGTAGAGCTTGCCGCCGCCCTCGATGTCGCCGCCGGAGTCGTCGATGCGTCCCCGTCGCGGCGGCCGCTCGTGCCGGGACTCCTGGGCCATGTAGGCCTCGA
Source organism: Acidimicrobiales bacterium (assembly GCA_047515615.1). Taxonomy (GTDB): domain Bacteria; phylum Actinomycetota; class Acidimicrobiia; order Acidimicrobiales; family Aldehydirespiratoraceae; genus Aldehydirespirator. The sequence continues at coordinate 7,087 of JAKZWH010000251.1, forward strand.
TGCCGATGACGGGCTTGATGTCGTGGTCCTTGCACTTGCGGTAGAAGTCCAGGACCCCGTACATGTTGCCGTGGTCGGTGATGCCCAGCGCGGGCTGGCGGTCGGCGGCCGCGGCCGCGATGAGCTCGTCGAGCCGGGAGGCGCCGTCCAGTATCGAGTACTCGGTATGGGTGTGGAGGTGGACGAAGGAGTCAGCCACCGCGCCTCCTGTGGACAGGCTGGATGAGGTGTGGAACACCCTGGGGACAAAACACACCTGTGTGATTCGCACCCTAGCGGGGCGTGATGCACGGTGCGCAAGCGTCGTGTGCCCGGGCGCCCGCGGGCGGCGTCGAGGGCCGCCTGCCGCTGAGCGTGCGGCCTAGAGGTATGTGCCTGGGCGGGTCCCGGCGTCGGCCGGTGAGGGGGTCTGGCGGTACGGGTCCGCGCCCGGCGGCAGCGCGCCCCGCATGGACTGCAGTTGCTGGTGGGCGGTCATCTGCTGGGCCAGCAGCATGGCCTTCATGCCCTGGATAAGGCCCTCTAGCCAGCCCACCAGCTGAGCCTTGGCGATCTGCAGCTCCATCGCGGAGGGAACCTCGGGCTGGTCGAAGGGCGAGGCGAGCCGGGCCAGCTCCTCGCGCAGGTCCTGCGACAGGGCCGAGCCGACCTCCCACACCGACGTCTCGTAGATATCGCGCAGCCGCTGCCGGCTGGCCTCGTCGAGGTCGGTCGAGCGGACCTCGCCCAGCAGCTGCTTGAGCATCGTGCCGATGCGCATGACCTTGGCGGGATGGTCGATGGTCTCGTTGATCTCGTCGTCGTCCTCGCCACCGGCAACGTCGATCACATCCGGTGCCAGCACCTCGAACTCGTCGCCGCGCCCCTCGCTGCGAGGGTGGGAGTCCACGGGTCCAACCCTACGACACGTGGACGAGAAGCGGTACCAGCATCTCGGCCGATGTGAGCGAGCCGTGCCGGCCGATGAGCTTGGAGCCGCCGTCGTCGGGATGGGCGAAGGCCCAGCCGTCTCGGGCCACCAGGGCCACGTCGCCCAACCGGGACCGGGCCGCGTCGGTGACGACCGGTCCCAGCCAGCCGCCGTCGACTATCTCGGAGGCGGTGTGGACCCACGCCTGCTCTCCGTGGGCGCCGGTTGCGGCCTCGTAGAGGTCGCGGTCCCGGCCTGGCCGGGCGTGCAGCCAGCGGAAGCGGGCCTCGCCCGACTCTGCCTGCGCGCAGTCGAGCACCGAGCGGTCGATCCTGACCAGACCCTCGGAGCAGTCCACCAGACCGTGGTCGGATATGGCCACCACCGCGGCTCCCCTGGGGAGGATGGTGAGCAGGTCGGCCATCAGCCGGTCGCAGGCCCGCAGCTCGGCGTCGTAGTGCTCCCCGAAGCCGTGCTCGTGGGCCACGATGTCGAGGCCCTCGTAGTAGGCGTAGACGAAGGACTCCCCCGCGGCCAGCAGGTGCCGCACCTCCACCGCGAGGCTCGACAGCATCTTGTAGCCGAAGCGGCGGGCGTCGCGCAGGTAGGCGCGGCTGAACCCCGACTTGCGGTACTCGGCCTTCTGGAGCGCAGGCGGGCGCTGCCCGCCGAATGACGGCATCGGCTGGAACCGCTCGGGCGGATGGCGGTCGAGTCCGTCGCCCTGGGGCGTCCTCCACTTCAAGACGTTGAGATTGCCGTCGTAGGTTCGGATCCGGTATCCCACGATGCCGTGCTCGCCGACGCCGACGCCGGTGGCAATGGAGGTGAGCGCGGTGGCCGTGGTGCTCGGGGCGACGGTGGTGATGGTGGCGGCGTGCATCTCGTTGAGCGTGGGCGCGACGCTCCGCCGGGCTGTGAGCTGCTCGGCGCCCAGGCCGTCGAGGACCAGCACCACCACGGCCCGGGCGTCGAGCACCTCGGCGGGCAGTGGGCTCGCGGCCGGGCGCCGGCCGGGCTCCAGGATCGCGGGCACGATGTCGGCCACGCACCCGCCGCCGTATGCGGGCAGCACCGGCTCTTGGCGCGCGGGGATCGGTTCCGGGCGAGCCACGGCATCTAGGATGCCACCATGAAGGTGTCGACACGCGGGGACTGCGCCGCGCTGTCTGTCGCCGCGGCTCGACCATGAGGGTGTCCACACGCGGCGACTACGCGTCCCGCGCCTTGCTGTCGCTGGCGTTGCACAGCGAGAACACCCCGACCTCAGTGCGGGAGATCGCCGAGCGCACCGCGCTCCCCCAGCCGTACCTGGAGCAGATACTGCTGGCCCTCAAGGGAGCCGGGCTGGTGCGCTCGAAGCGGGGCGTGGGCGGCGGGTATGTGCTGGCCCGCGACCCCTCCGACATCAAGCTGTCGGACATCGTGCGGGCGGTGGACGGGCCCATCTCCGCCGGCGACTTCGGGGAGCCGCACACCGACGGAGCCTGCGACCACGAGGGTCAGTGCGTGCTGCTGGCGATCTGGTCGGCCTCGGGCTCGCACATGCGGCGCTTCCTCGACTCTTTCAGCCTGGCCCAGATAACGACCATGGCCCAGGGCGAGGCCCCCTGGCCGGCCGAGAGCGAGTCCGCTTAGTTCGGCCCTGGCGGAACTAAGCGGACTCGCTACGGGGCGGGCAAGCCCGGTTCCGTCATTGGGGGTGAAAGATCCTCGGAGTCAGCCGCGAGCCGTCGCCAGCCAGCTGTCCACGGTGTCCCGGTTCAGCTCTATCCAGGCCGCGGCGTCGGCCCGGATCTCCGCGTCGGAGTAGCCCAACTCTGCGTCGGCCATCTTGGCGTTCTGGGTCGCGATGTCCTCCAAGGGGATGGACACGACCTCCAGCAGGCGGCGGATGTCGGGGTTGTCGTCCAGGAAGTCCTCGTTGCCCACGGCGCGGATGCTGCTGACCGCCCATCCGAGGTTGCACGGATCCGACGCGCAGCCCCGCAGGCCCTCAACCGTCGTGGAGGCCTCCTCGTCGTCGAGGGCGGGCGACTCAAGCCACACCACGTCGGTTCCCGGCGTGAGCACCTTGTAGGTCCAGTTGGGCGTCCAGGCGTAGAACAGCACGGGCTCGCCTGCCGCCACCCTGTCGCGCACGCCGGCAACCAGGTCGTTGTAGTCGCCGGACACCTGCTCGACGTTGGTGCCCCAGCCGAGCTCCGCGATGTGGGAGTCGATGACGCCGTTGCAGCCCCATCCCTCGTTGCAGCCGATCAGGTCGGCCTTGCCGTTGCCGTTCTGGTCGAACAATCGGGCCACCGAGGGGTCGGCCAGCTTGCTCATCGAAGTAATGCCGTTGGCGTCGGCGGTGGCCTTGTCGATCATGTAGCCCTGCAGGGCCCCGGATCGCACCTGGAAGCCGACCGGCTCTATGGGCAGGTCGGTGGTCTGGCCGGTGACCAGCGTGCCCTACCTTCCCTCCATCGGGGTGGGTCCGGTGCTGGTGGACAGCATCGACGACGCCTATCCCCTGCTGTTGGAGGGCGAGGGGGATGCGATCGTGTTCGATGCTCCCGTGCTGCAGTTCCATGCCGCCCGCGAGGGCGCCGGGGAGGTCACGACGGTGGGGTCCGACTTTCAGAAGGTGCAGTACGGCCTGATGCTCGGATCCGACGACGCCGAGTTGCGCGAGCGCCTC
>JAKZWH010000252.1:0-3841 GCA_047515615.1 Acidimicrobiales bacterium
GGTCATCTCCCGCGAGGTCACCTCCAAGAAAATCTCCCACTTCGTCTCCGGCGACAGCACACGCGGCCGCCGACGAGCTCCGTTCTCGCTCACTGGCAACTCCTCTCAGATCGCCCCAAGAGCCTGCCAGAGTTGGTTCAATTCTGAGCACCATCTCCGCGTCGAACTCAGACGCAGAACAGACCGGCCCGGCGCCAACACCGGCCCAGCACGCTGCTTTTCCATAATTGACATGGCTACCTCCTAATCGAGGTGACCGGTCAACGGGGGGAGGCACCCCATCGATGAAAGAGCGTCAACGACTTGGGTTGAGCGATGTTCGGGGTCGAGTTCGGAGATGGCACGCTCGAGCGCCTCGGGCATGGCGCTCGCGATCCGCTCGACCCGGTCGACGCCTTCGGACGGGTCGAGGCCCATGGCCGCCGCTGTTGTCCGCCATGCCTGCGGGTTGGCGGCTGCGAGGATGCGTCTGTCAGCGAGAGCGGACATCGCCAGGGTGTGCGCCTCGTAGTAGTGCGGGTCGTTGGGCATGACCGACCAGATGTCGTAGAGCGGAGCGAGCCGTGCTGCGTTGGGTCCCAGAAGGACGCTGTAGTTCTTGGCGTGAGCGTCGGTGTTGCAGATCAACCAGTTGAAGGCCAGCGCGTCGAAGAGGGCGGCGACGTCGCGGGCGGGTTCGGTCGAGTGGGCCCGCAGCAGCCGGGCGAGGCCTGCCGGGTCGTGGCCGTCACCGTCGTCGCCCTGGTAGATCGACGCCTCGTAGTCGCCGGCTGCCTGGTGGAGGTCCTCCTGGTGGACACGGCGCAGCACACCGCCAGCGTCGCGGATCCGGTCGAAGCGCCCCACGACGACCACAGTGTGGCCCGCCCATGTCTGCAGTTCGGTCTCAGCGGCGTCAACCCCCGAGTAGCGCGCTGTTGTGAGACAGAGGTGCTCGTTGATGGACTGCTCGGGCTCGCCTGGCATCGGGGTCTTGAGAATATGAGTCGACGGGTGCGAACCGTGCGGCTCGCCCCATCTGCGGGCCTTGGAGTCGTCCCGGTACAGGGCAGTCTTGGCGAACGCCCCTGCAAGGCTGAAAGCGCTGCGCCTGAGCTGGCGTCCCCACAGCGTCGTCCGGCTCACCATCTCGGCCACCATCTCTTCGGTCTGTGCCGGCGTCAACCAGTCAACGCCGCCGGGTTGCGCAGTGGCGGCCATCGTTGCGGGGTCGCAGAACTGCACCGCTCCGGCGCACTCGAGCCCCACTTTGGTGGCGAGCAGGTCGAACGGCTCGACCGAGGCTGCTTCGTATTTGGCGGCCCAGTGGCTGCGCACACGGGGAGGCCCCGGCAACAGGCCCGCCATCCAGCCCTGCCCCCGGGCGTCAGCGAAGCGCCGCTGCCGCAACGGCATGCTCAACGACAACGGCACCGCGGTGGGCCCGCCGGCGTGGGACTCGTCGTACTCGAACACCAGCGGCCCGCCGCCGCCCGCGGCCCGGGTCACACGACCGGCCGTCTGGCCCGACATCAGCACCGTCAGCTGTCTCGCTCTCATGTCGACTGCCCCTTGGCTCTCAGCTGCTCGAACACCAGGTCAATATCGGTCACAGGCCGCTGGTGCACGGCCAACGACAAGCCCAGCACCCCGGCCACGCGCATCACGCGGGTAACGCCGAAATCTCCCTTGGCGTTCTCGAACTCCGACAACCATTGCACCGACACTCCGCAGGCATCCGATACCTGCCGTTGGGTAAGGCCGAGATCGCGTCGACGGCGCGCGAAAGCGCGCGACAACGCACCCAACTCTCGCAGGTCAGACCCGAACGCCTCGATGGGGTGTGGGTTCATCTGCACTGCATTTCCTCCCCCCCAACGGGATGGCTTCACCGATAGGCGAACAACTGCAGCCTACACTATAACTTCGCCTATACACGAAACTGTCGCCTTGCTGCACCAATATCGCCCTTAGGCGAAGCGGGGCGCAGCCAGCCTGCACCTCCGGTGGAAGGTTGCTGAAGCTCCGAGAGAGGCGAGGAGGTACGGGGGCCTGAGAATCATGGTAGATCTGTCCTTCTCGATGAGTTCCATCCGTATGTCGAGGATAAGCCAACGTTGGCGTCCGTGCCCCGATGGAGCTGGCCCCGATGGATCCGGCCCTGGTCGGGGTCGGGGTCCGGCCAGTCCGCTCTGCGCGTCAGTACCCTCGTCGAAGTGCCCTGTTCGCCGAGGTCAGAGGAATTGGCGAGGTCGACTCCAGATCGGCCGCTTGTGGCTGCGGCAGCACTGGAGTGCGACATGGCGGTGGTTGTGAGATGACCGACGCCGTGGCGATCGAGACTGGCGACGACTACGTGGCCATGATCGAGTTGCGTCGCCCGCCCAACAACTTCTTCTCGTTGGAGATGGTCGCCGGGATCGCCGACGCCCTGGAGTCGCTGGACGACGACCCTCGCTGCCGGGCTGCGGTGTTGTGCGCGCAGGGCAAGCACTTCTGCGCGGGCGCCGACTTCTCGGGTGGGGGAGTCGGCTACACCACCGAGGATCTGTACGCGGCGGCGGTGCGCATCTTCCGCACCCACACTCCGGTGGTGGCTGCGGTGCATGGCGCGGCTGTCGGCGGCGGGCTGGGCCTGGCTTTGACCGCCGACTTTCGGATGGCTGCGCCCGAGGCACGTTTCAGCGCCAACTTCGCCCGTCTCGGGTTCCACCAGGGCTTCGGCCTGAGCGTGACGCTGCCCCGGCTGGTGGGCGCCCAGGTGGCGGCCAACTTGCTGTTCACGGGGCGCCGGGTGCCGGGGGAGGAGGCGGTGAGGCTCGGGTTGGCCGACGGCCTCGTGGCTCGCGACAAGATCCGGGAGGCGGCGCACGGCATGGCTCGCGAGATCGCAATGTCGGCCCCGCTGGCGGTGAGGTCCATCCGGACCACTCTGCGAGGGGATCTGGCCGACCAGGTGGAGGCGGCGGTGGCCCACGAGCACCGGGAGCAGGACCGCCTGCAGAAGACCGCCGACTTCGCCGAGGGCAGCCGGGCGATGGCGGAACGTCGCACGCCCGAGTTCCGAGGCGAGTGACGCCTGCTACCCTGCGTGGCTCGGGGCCGTTAGCTCAGCCTGGTTAGAGCGCCTGCTCGACACGCAGGAGGTCAGAGGTTCAAATCCCCTACGGCCCACCACGGGGTGTGATGAGGTTTCGCGCCGCTGGGTGATGAGGTTGCGCCCAAATCCGCGATTCTTGGCTGTTTGAGACCGGTCTGGGTGTCTTGTTCTGCTCTGGGGCGCGCTAGATCGACCCGACTTCCTCACGGGCCGCGGCGGCGGGTGTTCACGGGCGCGGCAAAGCTGACGGTCCGACAGAACCGCCAGCCTCAGACGCGGCGCTCAGAAGGTCAGGGAGGCGCTCGCAGCGGCAGCGTTAGCTGGACGCCCCCAGAGTTGTTCTGGTGGCCGTTCGTGGCTGCTGTGGTGCCGTTGGTCTGGAACGCGGGCAGCGTGCAGAGCAGCGAGAGTTGGACTTGGGGCACATCGTTGGCTGGGGGGTCTGCTAGAGGGTCTCTTGCCGCGAGTTCCACGTTGTTGGCGACACCGAGAGCCAAGACCGCCATGCTGTGGGCGCGGGTACCCGACGCTCGGCACGACTTGGGGCTAATCCCGTCTTTGTCGCGGAGGATGTTGTTGCAGTTCTCTATGCGGCTGCGACCCCATCCGTAGACAGCCTTGTGTCCGGTGGTGCCCCACGAGAGAGGCTCCCACCAGTCCAAGTCTTCGATGCTGATGCTGATGGAGCCTTTGCAGCACCACTGCTGCAAGTCGCTCGTCGCAAGCGACGGCACGCCCAGCGGGTAGCGGGTGCGCTTGAAC
>JAKZWH010000253.1:0-8342 GCA_047515615.1 Acidimicrobiales bacterium
GCTGCGCGGCAGAGTGGGCCGCTCCCGTCTCGCGTCCAGTTGCTACCTGGTGGGTGAGGCCGCAACCGCGGAGGCCGAGGCCCGGCTGGAAGCGGTGGTGGCCTCCAACGACGGCTTCGAGTTGGCTGAGGCGGACCTCGATCTGCGGGGCGAGGGCACGTTGCTGGGCGAGCGCCAGAAGGGCCGCAACGACCTTCGGCTGGCCTCGCTGCGCCGGGACAAGGAGTGGGTCGCTAAAGCCCGCGACGTCGCTATCGAGATGCTCGACGCCGACCCGGACATGCGCAGCCACCCGGCGCTGGCCGACGAGATCGAGCTGATACTCGGTGACCGCAACGCCGAGTTCCTGCTGAAGAGCTAGACACGCGTCGTGAGCATTCGCGTTGTGTCGGGCGCGGCCAAGGGGCGCCGGCTCGCCTCGCCCGCCGGAGAGGCCACTCGCCCCACACCCAACCGGGTGCGCGAGGCCGTGTTCAACTCGCTCTATTCGCTGGATGCCATCGAAGGCGCCCGCGTGCTCGACCTCTACGCCGGGACGGGAGCCCTGGGAATCGAGGCCCTCAGCCGCGGTGCGGCCGAGGCGGTGTTCGTGGAGAGTGACCCGGCGGTCGCAGCTGTGCTGCGAAGCAATCTGGAAACCACCGGCCTGGCGGACCGAGCTGCCGTCATGGTCACCGACGCTGACACCGCTCTGGCCGGGCTGGCTCGCGAGGGTCGCCGCTTCGATCTGGCCCTCTTAGACCCGCCGTACTCATTCGACGCCTGGCCTGATCTGCTGAGCCGGGTTCCGGCCGAGCTCGTCGTAGTCGAGTCCGATCGGGCGGTCGACGTGGGACCGCGCTTCGTCATCCACCATCGGAGACGCCATGGAGGTACCGTGGTGACGTTCGCCACGGTCGCCGAAGGCGGCCCGCACCCTTCCGGAGCCCACTAGTGACCCGAGTGCTGTACCCCGGATCCTTCGATCCGATCCACTACGGCCATCTCGAGATCATCGAGGCCGTAGCTCAAGTGTTCGACGAGGTGATAGTGGCCGCCATGCGCAATCCGCAGAAGGGGGATGGCCTGTTCAGCCTCGACGAGCGAGAGCAGATGATCAAGGAGGTGTGCGCCCACCTGCCCAACGTCTCGGTCGCAATGTTCTCCAACCTGGTGGTCAACCTCGCTCGAGATGTCGGCGCCGACTTCATAGTGAAGGGGCTTCGGGCCGTGTCCGACTTCGAGAACGAACTGCAGATGGCCCAGATGAACCAGGCCCTCGCCGGTGTGCAGACAGTGTTCATTCCATCAGCCAGCAAGAGGTCTTTCCTGGCTTCGAAGCTGATCCGGGAGGTCGTCCGCTTCGGCGGCGACGTGTCGTCGATGGTGCCTGAGCCTGTACAGGCCCGGCTGGTGGGCCGGTTCGAGCCGGAGCAATGAGCTCGGCTGGCGATCCGGCCCCGCAGTTCGGCGCCCGCAGCGGCGAGAGTTCGTCGGAGGCCCGCCGCTTGGCCGTTGAGCAGATGCTGACGCAGGCCATCCGCATGGTGGAGCGGTCGCGGCCGATGCCGTTCTCCACCTCCGTGATGATCAACGGCGAGGAGTTGCTGGGGATCCTCCAGAAGGCCTTCGCGGCGATGCCCGAGGAGCTGCGGGCCGCCCGCTGGATGCTCAAGGAACGCGACGACATGAGGCTGCGCACCCAGCGGGAGGGCGAGGAGATCATCGCTGCGGCCAGGGCCCGGGCCGAGCAGATGGTGCAGCGCAGCGAGGTGGTCAAGGCCGCGGAGATGCGGGCGCGACGCGCCGTGTCGGATGCCGAGGAGCGTGCCCGGAGGACGAAGCTGGAGACGGAGGACTGGTGCGACCAGCGCCTGGCGACCTTCGAGGCGATGCTGAACAAGACCCTCAGCACCGTGTCGACGGGACGCCGGCGGCTCCAGGACACCCGGCTGCCGCGGCCCGCGGAGCCGGCGCAGCCCACCACAGTCGAAGACGACGTGTTCGACCAGGACTTGGGTCGAGTGAACCAGAGGCCGAGCGGAAGTGGCACAGTTGACGAGAATCCTGCAAGGCGGTGAGCGAGGCCGTGGCCCGAGCGGCCCGTGAGCGCAGCGAACAAGAGCGGGAGACAGGGCCCGAGCGGCCCGTGAGCGCAGCGAACAAGAGCGGGAAACACAGGCTGGTGGTCGATTGCGTCCGGCTCCAGACGGGCTCGGTCGATCGCATACAGGTCCGCCGACAATGGGTGTTGGACGAGGCCAGCGTGCATAGCGCCCACGTGGCAGACGGCGTTGTTGACCTGGACTTGATTGTGAGGGCCGCCGGCAACTCCTTCGTCGCGGCCGGTCGAGTGAGAGGCGTGTGGGCCGCTGAATGCCGCCGATGCCTCGAGGAGGTGCGCGGCCCACTGGACGCGGTATTGCGCGAGGTGTTTGAGTGGGAGCCCGCGGAGGGCGAGACCTGGCCCATCGACGATCAGCGAATAGACCTGGCTCCGGCTGTGCGCGAGGTCGCCATGCTGGCTCTGCCGCTGGCCCCTTTGTGCTCTACGGACTGTGTCGGGCCCGTGCCGGACCGCTTTCCGACTGGGCCGGCCGCGGCCGGCGCCGCGGGCCGGAGCGACGCGTAAGCCAACCGGTCCCGCTGGTTGCGGCGGAGGGCGGCGACCGCCCGGTATCGAGGGCGGCGACGTGTAGGCCAGTCGCCTCGCCGGTAGGCTGGCAGGCCGCAATCGTGCAAATCTCAGTCGAGGATCAGGAACCCCATGGCCGTTCCCAAGAAGAAGACCTCAAAGGCCAAGGGCCGCAGCCGGAGGGCCTCCGCGTGGCGCATCCGCCCGGGTGGCCGGAGCGCCTGCAGCCGCTGCGGCGCGGTGAAGCGGCCCCACCGGGTGTGCGGCAACTGCGGCTGGTACCGCGACCGGCAGGCCATAGACGTCGAATAGCCGTTGTTGCGAACGGCTGGTCGAAGTCGAACATCGGGCGCGCGGCGCGGTGATGGAACCAATTTCGGCGTCGAATGGTCTGAATCATCATGGGCCGTGGGATCGGCAGCCGAGTCGAGCGGTGTGGACCCGTTAGGGCCATGGAACCGGTCGCGGTAGACGCCATGGGGGGCGACCGCGCCCCCGCAGAGATCGTGGCCGGGGCCCGGCGGGCCGCGGAGGAACTCGGGATCCCGGTGGTGCTCGTGGGAAGGCCCGACGAGATGGGCGACACGGGAGGACTCGAGGTCATCGAAGCGGACGAGGTGATCCCGATGGACGCCGAGCCGGGGTCGAGCGTGCGCACGATGAAGGACTCGTCGCTGGTGCGGGCCGCGGAGGCGGTGCGCGATGGGCGGGCCTCTGCGATGGTGTCGGCTGGGAACACCGGCGCGGCCATGGGTTCGGCGCTTCTGCGCATGGGGCGCATACGGGGAGTCGCCCGTCCGGCCATCGCAACGCCCATCCCCACTCCCGGAGCCAACCCCACGACGATGCTCGACTCGGGCGCCAATGCCGAGTGCCGCCCTGAATGGCTCGTGCAGTTCGCCCGCATGGGCTCCGTCTATGCCCGCGACCGCTTCGGTATCGAACGCCCCCGCGTCGGCTTGCTGTCCATCGGCGAGGAGGCCGGCAAGGGGAACGACTTCACCAAGGCGGTGTTCGAGCTCCTGGACGGCGGCGGCTGGGCCGATGATGTCGGCGCAGAGTGGGTCGGCAACGTGGAGGGCTGCGACATCATGACCCCTGAGGTCGATGTGGTCGTGACCGACGGGTTCACCGGCAATGTCACTCTCAAGGCCCTTGAGGGGGCGCTGAGGGCGCTGTTCGGCCGGTTGCTGGCGGCCATGGACACCGATGACACCGCTCGGGAGGCGGGAACGATGCTCGCCCCCGCGCTCGACGAGATGGCGCGGGAACTGCATCCCGACAGCGTCGGCGGCGCCCTGCTGCTGGGCGTGCGGGGGGTGTGCGTCATCTCGCACGGCGCCAGCAGCGCCGCTGCGGTGATGAACGCCATCGGCGTGGCCCGCGAGATGGTCACCGCGGGCATGGTGGGCCACATCGCGGCCGTCGCCCGGGGCTAGCCAGGGCGCGAAGCCGGCTGGCTTGGTCCTTGCCCGTCGCCCGTGGCTAGCCGGAGCGCGAAGCCGGCTGGCTTGGTCCTTGCCCGTCGCCCGTGGCTAGCCGGAGCGCGAACCCGCGGCTGGCTCGGCCCCGGCCCCTCGCTTGCGACTGCCATGAGAGCGGGCCGCGCCGACGCGGGGCCTTGACGCGCCGGTAGGGTAGTCGCCCTGCATCGACCGATACCGACGCACGGAGGCGCCGATGCCGGCGGAGACACACGTGGAGCGATCGCCTTTGGGCCGTGACGAGATTCTGGCGCTGATTCGCGACCGGCTCGCGGACATCCTCGAGGTAGAGCCCTCGGATATCGCCGAGGGAGCATCGTTCGCTGACGACCTCGACGCCGACTCGCTCGCGCTGATAGAGCTGGTCGAGGGCATCGAGGAGGATCTGGCCGAGCGAGCCGTGGGCTTCCGCATCGAGGACGAGGATCTGGAAGATCTTCGGTCAGTGCGCGACGCCGTCGACTACGTCGTAGCGAAGCTGGGTTGACGGTCCAGACCGCCCCAGCGAGCGCCGGGATGCTCATGGACCGGCTCGGCCATCGCTTCGACGACCCCGAATTGCTCGAGTTGGCCCTGACGCACCGCTCCTGGTGCGCAGAGCACTCCGGCTCCTCCTCCAACGAACGGCTGGAGTTCCTCGGAGACGCCGTACTGAGCCTGGTCGTGACCCAGCGGCTGTACGAGCGCTTCGGGGACTGGGCCGAGGGCGACCTGGCCAAGACTCGTGCGTCGCTCGTGAACGCCGCCACCCTGGCAGACGTGGGCCAGTCCGTCGCTCTGGGCGAGATGCTGCGCCTGGGCCGGGGGGAGGACGCCTCCGGAGGCCGCAGCAAGCCGTCGATCCTGGCTGACGCGCTGGAGGCCGTGATCGGTGCCGTCTACCTCGACGGTGGCATCGGCGCGGCCCACGACGCGGTCGGACAGCTGCTCGGAGCACGCTTGGACGCGGCGGCCAGTTCCCCGGGCCACGCTGATTTCAAGACGAGGCTGCAGGAGCTGGCGGCCCGCCTCGGACTGGATCCTCCCTCCTATGACGTGACCACCAGCGGACCCGCGCACGACCGGCTGTTCTACGCCGAGGTGCACGCCGGCACCGCCAGCGGGGTCGGCCGGGGAAGCACGAAGAAGGACGCCGAGCAGCACGCGGCCGAGATCGCGTACGCTGCCCTTGCTGCCCGGGCCCCGGTCATGAGCCAGCCGGGATCCCGTAGTCAAGCCGAGGTCTGCATATGAACTCCCGCCGCACCGTCCGCACTCTCGACTACGAGCTCCCGGAGGTGGAGACCGTCCGGCGGGATCTCGAGCGGGAGATCGTCGGCCGCAAGGTCAAGGCCGCGGAGGCCACCAGCATGAAGTGCCTGCCCCGCTACCACACTCGCCGGGCCTTCACGTCCCAGCTGGAGGGGGCGAAGATCGTCGATATCAGACGGGTGGGCCGGTATCTCGTGATCGAGCTCAGCACCGGGTTGCTGCTGGTGCTGTCTCTCGGCTCGTCGGGCTCTCCCCGGCGCAACGCCAACAAGAATCCCCAGGTCGCTGGCACGGAGGTGGTGATCTCGTTCACGCAGTACGGCCAGCTTCGCTTCGTCGACACCGAGGGAACCGGACAGCTGTTTGTGGTCGAGAAGGACTCCCTCGAAGCGGCCCTGCCCGAGGTGGCCCGCTACGGGCTAGACCCCGTCGCCACGCCCATCTCCTGGACCGAGATGGGTCGGATGCTGCTGCGGAGGAACGCGAAGCTCAAGGCGCTGCTCACCGACGAGACGTTCGTGGTCGGCATCGGTGACATCTACGCCGACGAGATCCTCTTCGAGGCGGGACTGCGCCACGACAGGATCTGCAACATGCTGTCCACCCAGGAGATCCGCCGCCTCCACCGGTCGCTCGTCGGCACGATGCACGACGCGGTCAAGTACCGCGGCACCTCGGTGCCGGGTCGTCCCTTCGTCGATCCGTTCGGGCAGCCGGGCGGCTACGCGAGCCATCTCAAGGTATGGGGCCGCCACGGCGCGCTGAGCGAGCGCTCCAGGGCCCCGATCAAGCGCATCAAGTTCCGCGGCGTCTGGACCTACTATTGCGACACCCAGGTCTGACCGCGGCTCGAGTCGGCTCCGTCCGAGCCTGCCGTCAACCCGTCCCGGGGCAAGCGGCTGGCCGCGCCCGGGGGATGCCCGGTGTCGGCCAGGGCCCCAACTAGCGTCGCGGCTGTGTATCTGAAGACGCTGACTCTGAAGGGCTTCAAGTCCTTCGCCGAACTGGCCACCATACGCCTGGAGCCGGGCGTGACCGTGGTTGTCGGCCCCAACGGCAGCGGCAAGTCGAATGTGGTGGACGCGGTGGCCTGGGTCCTCGGCGCCCAGGCGCCGAGTGCGGTCCGCTCGGCGCGGATGGACGATGTGATCTTCGCGGGCACCGACCTCAAGCCTGCGCTGGGCCGGGCCGAGGTGTCGCTGACGATCGACAACTCCGACGGCATGCTCCCCGCCGCGGCGAGCGAGGTGCGGATCACCCGCACGCTCTTCCGAAACGGCGAGTCGAGCTACGCGCTCAACGGCACCCCCTGCCGGCTGCTCGACGTCGTCGAGCTGCTGTCGGACACCGGCGTGGGCCGCCAGCAGCACATGATCGTGTCCCAGACCCAGATCGACGCTGTGCTCAGCGCCCGTCCCGTAGATCGCCGGGCCGTGGTGGAGGAGGCGGCTGGAATCCTCAAGTACCGCAAGAGGCGGGAGCGGGCCGAGCGCCGCCTGCACGCCACCGACGGCGACCTCGTTCGGATCAGCGACCTCACCAGGGAGGTGCGCAAGCGGCTGCGGCCTCTGCAGAAGCAGGCCGAGGCGGCCCGGCGGCACGGCGACCTGGTGGCCGAGCTTGGGGCGCTGCGGGTGCATCTGGCGGGTCGCGAGATCGCGGCCCTGCGGGAGCGACTGCGCGGGCACAAGGAGACGGGGGAGGCTCGCGCGGCCGAGAAGTCCGCACTGCGGGCCGAACTCGACGAGGTCAGCGCCCGCGTCGCGGCGAACGAGCAGAGGCTGGCCCGCCACGGGATGGACGATCATTCTGAGCGACTGGCCCGACTCGAGGGACTCCGGGCCAGGGCGGCCGGCCTGGCTGCGGTCGCGGTCGAGCGCCAGCGCGGCATGGAGCGGGAGCGGGCCGTTCTGGCCGACCACGATCTGGCCACCGGACTGAGGGACGAGATGGCGCGGTGCCGCCGTGAGCTTCAGGCCGTTGCGTCGGCGGATGGTGCGGCCGCCGGAGATCGCAGCCGGCTGGAGCAGCTGCAGGAAGGCTTGGAGGCAGACCGGGCCGCGTTCGAGGCCCGGTGGGCGGACGCCCCGATGTTCGGCGCCGAAGAGATGAGCGAGGCTGCCGGGGCCAGGGGAGAGCTGTCGGCGCTGAAGTCGACGATCGCGCTCAACGAGTCGGAGCGCCAGCGCCTCGCTCAACGCCTGGACGACTCCGAGCATCGTTTGCGGGAGCTGGCCGGCCGAGCCGATCAACACCGCCGCGAGCTGGGCCGCAGCGAGACGGAGATTGCGACGCTTCGTAAGGAGTACGACGGGGCCGACACCCACCAAGCGGCCGCCGCAGCCGCGCTGGAGGGCGCAGTGGAGGCACGCGCCGCGGCCGAGGGGAATCTGCGGCACTGGACCGCGAGGCGCGAGGCGCTGGCCATGGCCCAAGATGAGTCTGCGAGGCCGGTACCGCATGACGTGCTGGCCGCGGCCGACGGCGCACTGGGGTTGCTGAGCGACCTCATCGAGATCGATCCAGGGCTTGAAGCGGCCTTCGCGGCCGCGGCAGGTGACACCATCAGCGCGGTGGTGGTGCGCGACGCTGCCGCAGCCCGCCGCGTGCTTCACAGCCTGGAGGCCAACGATGCCGGAGCGGCCGTGATCGCACTGGAGGGGATTGGCCACGCCCGCGAGGAGACGGTCGCCGCGCCGGGCGTCACGGGTTCGGATCGGATCCGGCAGGAGCCACTGCGAGGCCGCGTCCGCGCCGCCGATCCGGACGTGGGCAGGCTGCTGGATCTGCTGCTCGCCTCGGTGGTGCTGGTGGAGGGTGACTGGCATTCGGCGGCCGACGTATGGATGCGCAACCCAGATGCCGTGGCCGTGACTGCGGCTGGCGACCGGTTGAGCAGCCGGGGCTGGAGGCTCGGGGTGCACGGCGCGGCCGGGATCGGGCCCGCGCTGGCTGAGGCGACGGAGCGGGCCGAAGCTGCGGTGGCTGCCCGC
>JAKZWH010000254.1:0-5815 GCA_047515615.1 Acidimicrobiales bacterium
CAGTTCGCCAAGCCCCGCTCCCAGCCGACCGAGACCGTCGGAGACGTCGAGCTCACGTCGTTCCTCGGCCACATGGTCAACGACATCGGCTTCAGCGAGGCTGAGCGGCTGCCCGACCCGCGCCGCCTGCTGACCGCGTACCACCGGGCCGCGTCCACCCTCAACCTGCTGAGGGCGTTCACCCGGGGCGGCTACGCCGACCTGTCGAGGGTGGCCAGCTGGAACCGGGAGTTCGTGGCCACCTCCCCCGCGGGCCGGCGCTACTCGCAAATGGCCACCGACATCGACCGGGCGCTGCGGTTCATGACCGCGTGCGGGGTGACCACCGCCAACACCCCGCAGCTGCACGAGGTGGAGTTCTACACCAGCCATGAGGCCCTGGTGCTGGACTTCGAGGAGGCGCTCACCCGCGAGGACTCGACCACCGGCGACTGGTACGACTGCTCCGCGCACATGCTGTGGATCGGAGAGCGCACCCGCCAGCTCGATGGCGCCCATGTGGAGTTCCTGCGGGGCGTGCGCAATCCTCTCGGTTGCAAGATCGGGCCCACCGCCACCGCCGACGAGGTGATCGACTTGTGCGAGCTGCTCAACCCGCAGCGCGTGCCCGGCCGGCTCACGCTCATCACCAGGATGGGCGCCGGAAAGGTGGAGACTCTGCTGCCGCCTCTGCTGCGGGCGGTGCGGGACTCGGGCCACCCGGTGGCCTGGGCGTGCGATCCGATGCACGGCAACACCTACACCTCTGAGTCGGGGCGCAAGACCCGCCACTTCGACCATGTGCTGGCCGAGATCAGCGGCTTCTTCGCGGCCCACACCGCGTGCGGGACCTGGCCCGGCGGCGTGCACGTCGAACTCACCGGCGACGCGGTCACCGAGTGTGTGGGCGGCGCCGACGACATCAGCCACGAAGACTTGGAGCAGGCCTTCGAGACGCTGTGCGATCCCCGCCTCAACGGCCGCCAGTCGGTCGACCTCGCCTTCCGAGTGGCCGAGATGCTCTCCGACCGCCACGGAGGGTCAGGCCAGGCGGTCGACGAAGGCTTCTAGCTGGCGCAGGTTGCGGACCTCGAACACTCCGTCGCAGTGGGGGGCGTACTCCCCCACTATCGAGTCGCCGGTGTCCCAGTAGCTGCGGGGCTCGGGATTCAGCCAGTACAGGTGTCGGGCCTTCTCCCTGAGGGCCTTGACTATCCAGCCCTCGGGCGCGTGGTAGTTGTTGCGGGCGTCGCCGAGGATCAGCACAGTGCTGCGGGGACCGACATCGTTGCCGTAGTTGTCCCAGAACGCCCCGAGGGCGTGGCCGTAGTCGGAGTGACCGTCCACCCAGACCACGTCGGCCTCGGTGTTCACCCGGTGAACCGCCTCGGCGATGTCGTCGGTCCC
Organism: Acidimicrobiales bacterium; assembly: GCA_047515615.1. Lineage (GTDB taxonomy): Bacteria > Actinomycetota > Acidimicrobiia > Acidimicrobiales > Aldehydirespiratoraceae > Aldehydirespirator. The sequence goes on from JAKZWH010000254.1 coordinate 1,387, forward strand.
CTCGAAGTACTGGGTCACCTCGTCGAGCCCGTCGATGAACACGAACGACCGCACCTTTGAGAACTGGCTGGAGAGGGCGTACACGAGGTGCAGCGTGAACCGCGCGAATGCGGCCACCGACCCCGACACGTCGGCCACCACCATGATGTCGGGCTTGTGGGGTCGGGGGTGGCGGAACTTCGGCTCCACGGGCACGCCTCCGTAAGACAGCGAGTGGCGCACCGTGGAGCGGAAGTCGAGCGGCCCGGACCGCCCGTGGCGGCGCTTGCGGACCAGCCGGGCGGCCAGCTTGCGGGTGAGGGGATAGATCGCCTTGCGCAGGCTGGCCATCTCCTCGCGGGAGGCGTGCATGAAGTCGATGTCCGACGGCAGCGGCTTGCGCAGCGTCTTGGCCATGGCCTCAACGCCCCGGTCGGCCACCAGCCGGCGCCGGATCTCGGCCTCGATCTGGCGCTTGAGCTCGGCGATGCGCAGTTCGTAGGTGTCGCGGCTCAAGCGCAGGTCGAAGTCGTCGACGCCGCCCTCGGTCTGTTGGGCCACATCCATGAGACGCTCGAGCACGCCCTCGAGGTCGAGATTGCGCAGCGTGCGGTACAGGTAGTAGGTGCCTCCGACGGGACGGCCCGGCTCCATCCCCGCGTAGCGGCGGACCGCCTGGCGGGCCGCGGCCCGAAGCATCTCGGCGTCGCCTCGCATCAGGGCCCGGTAGAGCATCTCGGCCAGCTCCTCGGGACTGAGCATGTCGCCAGCCCCGCCCAGGTTGCCCTCGGCCGTGATCTCGCCGTCGGCGTCCTCGACGTCGTCGAGATCGGGATCCGCGATCTCGTACTGCGGGCCCCGCAGCGAGAAGTACACCTCGAAGACGGTCTCGAAGGCCTTCCAGTGCGCCTGGTTCTTCACCAGAGTGGCGGCCAGGGCGTACTTGAACGTGTCGCGGTCCTCGATCGGGACGTGCTTGACCGCCTCCATGGCGTCAAGGTTCTCGGTGAGGCTGGCGGGGATGCCCACGGCCCGCAGCTCCGCGATGAAGCCGTTGAGCAGGTCCAGCAGCGGATCTCCCGCGGCGGCGGGAAGGCCACCGACGGCACCATCACCGGGGGCGCGGTCAGTGACGGTCACGGCCGCTCGGCCTCATGAGTCCCGCTCATGTTCGCTGCGCTCACGGGCCGCTCGGGCCACGGCCTCGCAAGCTCGGCCTCTAGGGCCCGAGGCCCTCGACGGTCGCCAGCTCCTTGTTCGCCCTGGCGATATCGCTCTGGTACTTGAGCAGGATGTTCAACGTCTCCGTGGCCACTTCGGCATCGATGTGCTGAACGCCGAGCAGCACCAGGGTTCGGGCCCAGTCGAGGGTCTCCGACACCGACGGCGGCTTCTTGAGCTCCAGCCGCCGGATGGAGCGGACCACTCTGGCCACCTGGTCGGCCAAGTTCTCCGCTATGTCGGGAACCTTGGTCAGCACGATCTCCTTCTCCCGCTCCATCGACGGGTAGTCGATGTGGAGATAGAGGCAGCGTCGCTTGAGGGCCTCGCTGAGCTCGCGGGTGTTGTTGGAGGTGAGGAACACCAGCGGCACCTGCAACGCCTCCATGGTGCCCAGCTCCGGGATCGACACCTGGTACTCGCTGAGGATCTCCAGCAGCAGGGCCTCCGTCTCCACCTCGACCCGGTCGACCTCGTCGATCAGCAGCACGATCGGGTCGGTGGCCCTGATGGCCTCCAGCAGGGGCCGGGTCAGCAGGAACTCGTCAGAGAAGATGTCGGTGGAGATGTCGTCCCAGGCCACGTCGGCCTCGCGCTCGGTCTGGATACGCAACAACTGCTTCTTGTAGTTCCACTCGTACAGCGCCCTGGCCTCGTCGAGGCCCTCGTAGCACTGCAGGCGGATGAGCCGGCTGCCGGTGATCTCGGCCACGCTCTTGGCCAGCTGGGTCTTGCCGGTTCCGGCCGGGCCCTCCACCAGCACGGGCTTGTCGAGGCGGTCGGCCAGGAAAACCACTCCGGCGAGACCGGAGTCGCACAGGTAGCCGACCTTGGCGAGGCCGTCGCGGACCGCATCAACGTCGGCGAAACGGTTAGACATTGCGATCAGCCAGGCTGCCCGTCAGCGGATGTGGCCCTCGCCGCGCACGACGAACTTGAGGGTTGTCAACTGGTCCAGCCCCATCGGGCCCCGGGCGTGGAGCTTCTGGGTGCTTATGCCGATCTCCGCGCCGAAGCCGAACTCCTCGCCGTCCACGAACCGGGTGGAGGCGTTTACGAGCACGGCCGCGGCGTCGACCTCCCGGGTGAAGCGGTCGGCCGCCGTGATGTCGGAGGTGATGATGGTCTCGGAGTGGCCCGATCCGTTGTGGTTCACATGCCAGATGGCCTCGTCGAGGGTGTCCACGACCTTCACCGACATCTTCAGGTCGAGGAACTCGGTGGCGTGGTCGGCCGCGGTGGCCTCTCCCATCGACGGCACCGCTTGGCGGGCCCGCTCGTCGCCGAGCAGTTCCACGCCGTCCAGCGCGGCCGCGGCCCGGGGCAGGAACTGGTCCGCGACCGCCGAGTGGACCACCAGCGATTCCAGGGCGTTGCACACCGACGGCCGCTGCATCTTGCCGTTGACCACGATGTTGAGGGCTGCGTCGAGGTCCGCGGAGGCATCGATGTAGGCGTGGCAGTTGCCGGACCCGTCGATCACGACGGGCACGGTGGCGTGCTCGAGGATGGACGCGATCAGCGACGGGCCGCCCCGAGGGATCAGGCAGTCGACATAGTCGTTCTGCTGCATGAACTCGACCGCGGCCGAACGGGACGTGTCCGCCACCAGGGTGAGGGCGTCGGCAGGCAGTCCGGCCGACGAGATGGCCTCGCGGATGGCAGCCGCGATGGCCAGGTTGGACTGGATGGCCGACGACGAGCCCCGCAGGAAGGCGGCGTTGCCCGACTTGAGGCAGAGCCCGGCCGCGTCGGAGGTGACGTTGGGGCGGCTCTCATAGATGATGGCGACCACCCCGAGAGGGACCCGGACCCGCTCGATGCGCAGGCCGTTGGGCCGGACCCAGCCGTCGGCCACCTCGCCGATGGGATCACGCCGGGCCGCGATCTGCCTCAGGCCGTCGGCCATGGCGTCGATCCTGGCGGGCGTGAGGCGGAGCCGGTCTATGAGGGTGGCCGGAGTACCGTCGGCGATGGCCCGCTCCACGTCGACGGCGTTGGCCGCGCAGATCGCGCCAGCCCGGTCCACCAGCAGCTCGGCCGCAGCCCTCAGGGCGGCGTCCTTGGCCGCGGTCGGCGCGACCGCCATGAGCCTGGAGGCGGCCTTGGCCCGGGCGGCCAACTCGGCAACCGGCGTAGCGGAGGGCTCGGCAGACGGCTCAGCCATCGAGCCGGCGGCGGGCGGGGTGACGGACTCGACGGGCGCGGCTGAAGGAATGACAGTGGTTGCGGCCCTGCTCATCGGCTCAGGCTATAGGGGCAGCGCGGCTAGCCTCGCCCTCAGAGGCCGAGCGGATAGGCAGCAGTTCATGAGAACCTTCGCTAGACGCCGACCGAGGCCGTGGCCCGAGCGGCCCGTGAGCGCAGCGAACAAGAGCGGGAAACAAGCGCTGCACCGCGAGGCGTTGCCACCTGTCCGCGGCCTCTATGACGTGTGATGGACTCTCCAAGCAGTGACTGAACCGAAACGGCCCCGGCGGGCATCGGGCCCGCTGCTGGTGGCGCTGGGGATCGGTGCCAGCCGCCTGGCCGGTCTGGGCCGCGAGTCCGTCGCTTCCCGGCTGCTGGGCAACACCGCGGCCGGCGACGCCTTCGCGGTGGCCATGCGCATACCCAACATGCTCCAGAACCTGCTCGGCGAGGGTGTCCTGTCGGCCAGCTTCGTGCCCGTGTACAGCCGCCTGCTCGACGACGCCAACTCTGAGGGGGGCGACCGCGAGGATCCGGGCCGGGTGGCCGGCGCGGTGGCCGCCGCACTCATGACCATCGTGGGCCTGGCGGTGGTGCTGATCTGGTCCCTGGCCCGTCCCATCACCTTCGTGCTGGCACCGGGCATCGTCGGAGACGAGCGCTTCGACCTGGCCGTCTCGCTGGTGCGCATCACCACGGTGGGCACGGGGTTTGCGGTGCTGTCGGCCTGGTGCCTGGGAGTGCTCAACAGCCACCGCCGCTTCTTCGTGTCGTACGCCGCGCCGGTGCTGTGGAACGCGGTGCAGATCGGGGCTCTGGTGGTGGCCTGGATCCTGGTCTTCGACCTGGACGGGGTGGCCCGGGCCCTGGCCTGGGGCGTGGCCGGCGGCGGCCTGGCCCAGCTGCTGGTGCAGCTCCCGCTCACCGTTCGCCTGGCCCGGGGCCTGCGGCTCAGATGGATACGCGGCCATGCCGGCCTGCGCGAGATCCGTCGCCGGTTCGGGCCGGCCGTGCTGGGACGGGGCGTGGTGCAGGTCTC
>JAKZWH010000255.1:0-2823 GCA_047515615.1 Acidimicrobiales bacterium
GAGTCGCCCTCGTCGGCAGCCGAGGCCGAGGCGGCCGAGGCGGCCGAGACCACGAACAGCGCAACCGCCACCAGCGGCGCTGCGAACCAGGCTCTGCCCAAACGCACGACTCCGGACGCTACCGGGACGCGCCACCAACGATTCCCTGGACACGGTCCAGCGCCCCGATCACGTCGGCCACCACGTCGTCGGTGTGCTCTAGCCCGGCCGAGAACCTCACCGTCCCCTGGCCGATGCACACCGCCTCGAGCTCCTCCGGCAACAGGCTCACATGGGTGGTCGACGCCGGGTGGGTGACGATACTCTCCGGCCCGCCCAGCGAGGTGGCCAGCTGCACGACTCGGACCTCCTCGACGAAAGCCCGGCCGGCTTCGTGGCCGCCGCTGAGGTCGAAGGTCACCAGACCTCCGGCCAGGTCCATCTGCGTGGCGGCCAGCTCGTGCTGGGGATGCGACGCGAGGCCCGGATAGTGCACGGCCTCCACCATCGGATGGCCCTCCAACGCCTCAGCCAGCGCGGTGGCGGTCTCGGTCTGTTGCCGGAGGCGCACGGCCAGGGTGCGCACGCCCCGCAGGGCGTTGAGAGCGTCGAACGGGGAGGCCACCGCGCCGTGGAGCACGGCGTAGTTCCAGAGCCATCCCAGCAGCTCCTCGCTGCCGGCCACCACCCCGATGGTGGCGTCGTTGTGCCCGGCGATCGCCTTGGTGGCCGAGTGCACCACCAGGTCCACCCCGAATTCCGCGGGCCGCTGGGCCAGTGGCGTGGCGAACGTCGAGTCGACCACGGTCATCGGACCGGCTATGGCGCCCACCGCGGCCAGGTCCACCAACGCCAGCTTCGGATTGGCGGGCGTCTCGGCCATCACCAGCACCGTGCGCCCGGGCAGGACAGCCTCGGCGAAGGCACCGGGCTTGGTGCCGTCCACGAAGGTCACGCCGATGCCGAAGCGGGGACACGCCGTCTGCAGCAGCAGCTGCGTGCCGGCGTACAGCTGGCGCTGGGCGACGATGTGGTCGCCGCTCGAGCACAGCCCGAGCACGATGGCGCTGAGCGCGCCCATGCCCGAGGCGAACGCCCGGGCCGACTCGGTTCCCTCAAGGTCGGCGATGGCGTCCTCGAAGGCCTTGACGGTCGGGTTGCCGTAGCGGGTGTAGAACCGGCTGGAGTGGGTGTTGATCGCCATGTCGTGGGCCTCCGACACGGTGTCGGCGGTGAACGTCGAGGTGGCCCACAGGATCGGGGCCAGCGCGTTCTGGTTGTCGGCCCGGCCGGCGCGGATGGCCCGGGTCTGAGCGTGCAACCCGCCAGTTGGCCGGTCACCCGACCCGCCGCCTGTTTGCCGGTCCCCCATCCCGCCGCCCGAAGCGTCGCCCGACCCGCCGCCGGCACCCTCAGGCACCAGACACCTCCTCGAGGAAGCGGGCGACAGGATCGCGCAGCAGGTTGTGCTCGAGCAGGAACCCGTCGTGGCCCTCGTCGCTCTCCAGCATCACGCGGCGGCAGTCCCCGCCGCCCGCGACGATCCCGTCATGCAACTCCTGCTGCTCATGCGGCGGGTAGAGGCGGTCGCTGCTGATCGACGCGGTCAGCACCGGCACCCGGACGCGGCCAAGCGCCGCTACCGTCCCGCCGCGACCCCGCCCGATGTCGTGCAGGTCCATCGACCGGTTGAGCACCACATAGGAGTTGGCGTCGAAGCGGCGGACCAGCTTCTGGCCGTGATGGTCCAGGTATGACTCCATCTGGAAGCGGCCCCACAGGTCGAAGGCCCCGGCCGGGTCGTACATCTGCCGCCCGAACCGGCGCTCGAAGGACTCGCCGGACCGGTAGGTGACCTGCGCGATCTGGCGGGCCACGGCCAGGCCCATCCAGGGCCCCTCCGGCTTGTCGTAGTAATCGCCGTCGAACCAGCCGGGATCGGTGGCGATGGCCAGGCGCTGTACCGCGCTCCAGGCGATCTGCAGCGTGCTGGCTGCGGCGCAGGTGGCCAGCGGCAGGATCGACCGCACCCGCTGCGGGTACATGACCGCCCACTCCAGCACCTGCATTCCCCCCATCGAGCCGCCGATCACCGCCAGCCAGCAGCCGATCCCGAGATGGTCGGCCAGCCGGGCCTGGACCCGCACCATGTCGCGGACGGTCACCACCGGGAAGCGCGGCCCGTAGCGCCGCCCGGCGGCGGGTTCGAAGTCGGCCGGGCCGGTGGTCCCCTGGCAACCGCCGAGCACGTTGCTGCACACCACGAAGTAGCGGTCGGTGTCGAGCGCCCTGCCCGGACCGATCAACTCGCTCCACCAGCCGGCGGTGGGATGCTCGGGACCGCTGTCGCCGGCCGCATGGGAGTCCCCGGTCAGCGCGTGGCACACGAGCACGGCGTTGGATGCCTGCGGGTCGAGCTCGCCCCACGTCTCGTAGGCCACCCGCACCTCGGACAGGCTCCCGCCCCACTCCAGCGCGAAGGGCCGGGTGTCGGTCACGGTCACGAACCGGCGGTCACCGGCGGGGTCGCCCGCCTGCCAGGCGCCGGACACGGGCAGCCCGGCCGGGAAGCGCCCCCCGGGGCCGGCTCGCCCGGCCGCTGGAGTCGGAGGCTCGATGTGGGAACCTGCGCTCATCCCTCGCTCCTCGTGATCCGCTCGCCGGACGCCCCCGCGCCGGGGGCGTCGGTTGGAGGGCCGGACACTTCGGAGGCCAGTGACGTCGGGTGATGCCCGCAGGACACTTGGTTGCGCCGGCTAGGCCGACGCCACATCCCCATCCGGAGACGGGATGGCACCTTGGGTGTCCGTCCCAGGTTGCCGGGCCCGGCCCGGAGGCCGAACC
>JAKZWH010000256.1:0-3390 GCA_047515615.1 Acidimicrobiales bacterium
AGTACTCGTAGAAGCCGCGGCCGGTCTTGCGGCCCAGGCGGCCCGCGGCGACCATGCGGCGCAGCAGCGGCGGCGGCGCGTAGAACCGCTCCGCGTACTCGCCGTACAACGACTCGGCCGTGAACAGGCACACGTCGAGCCCGATGAGGTCGGCGAGGGTGAGCGGCCCCATCGGGTGCCCGGCCCCCAGTTTCATGGCGTCGTCGATGTCGGCAGCCGAGGCGTGGCCCGACTCGTACATCTCGATGGCTTGGCAGATGTAGGGCACCAGCAGCTTGTTGACCACGAATCCGGCCCGGTCCGGGGCCGCGACCACCCGCTTGCCGAGGGTGTCGGTAGCGAACGCGGTGGCGGCCTCGGTCACCTCCGGCGCGGTGAGCTGGGTGCTGATCACCTCGACCAGCTTCATCACCGTGGCCGGGTTGAAGAAGTGCATGCCCAGCACCTGCTGGGGGCGCGTCGTGCCCATGGCCACGTCGATGATGGGGATCGACGAGGTGTTGGTGGCCATGATGGCCGACGGGTCCAGCACCCGGTCGAGCACTCCGAAGATCTCCAACTTCATCGCCAGGTTCTCGGGCACGGCCTCGAGCACTAGGTCGCAGCCAGCCAGATCGCCCAGGTCGGTGGTCCAGGTGACGGCCGCGGACGCGGCCTCGCGGGTGGCCTCGTCGAGCTTGCCCCGGGCGACGCCGCGGTCCATCGACCCCTCGACACGACTCCGGCCGGCCTCCACAAGATCCGGCGACCCCTCCTGGGCCACCACTCGCAGGCCGTTGCGGGCTGCCACCTCCACGATGCCGCTGCCCATCGTGCCTATTCCGATCACTCCGATAGTGCCGATGTCCATATCCGGTGCTCCTGTAGCGTGCGCTCCCGCAGCGAGTGCTCGTGTGCCGGCGCTGCGCAGTTCGCGGGACTCCGACGCTAGTCAGTCCGACTCGGCGATTGTCACCGAATTGATGGTCACATCGGTGAGCGGGCGGTCGTTGCGGTCGGTCTCGACGCTCTGCATGGCGTCCACCACCTCGAGCCCCCGCACTACCTTGCCGAACAGCGAGTACTGAGGCGGGAGCCCGGCGCCGTTCGGGCCGCTGATGACGAAGAACTGGCTGCCGTTGGTGTTGGGACCGGAATTGGCCATGGCCAGCGAGCCGGGCTCGTAGCGGCCCGGCCTGGGCAGCTCGTCGGCGAAGCGGTAGCCGGGGCCGCCCCGGCCGGTGCCGGTGGGATCGCCGCCCTGGCAGACGAAGCCCTTGATGATGCGATGGAAGATCACGCCGTCGTAGTAGTGGTACCGGGCCAGCACCACGAAGTTGTTGACGGTCAGGGGCGCAGCCGCCGCATCGAGGGCGATGGTGATCGCCCCCATCGAGGTGTCCATCGTGGCCGTGTAACGCTTGGAGGGGTCGATGCACATCGGAGGCGGCTGGCGAAACTCGCGGCGGACCGGGCTCGATCCGTCCTCGGCGGGGCAGGGTGTGGCGACCACGGTTGACTCCTCATGCTCAAGCCGGTAAGGCCGGGCGACCCTAACCGCGTATCGGCCGGGCCGTTGCCGGGCCGGGGATCATCCACCCACGCGCGGTAGCACTCTATGGTGGCGCCCGTGCGTGAAATCGTCGCACTCCCGGCGCGTGCCATGGACCGGGCCCTCTCGGCTGCACTGGCTCGGCTGTTGACCCGGCGACCTCCCCCGGCGGAGCACCCGCCGGTGCTGTCGCTGCCCGTCGGCGACGCGCCGCACTCGCTGCGCTGCGAGCACTGCGACGTCATGTGGCGGGGTTCGTCGTCGGTGCCGTGCTGGTGCTGCGGCGCGCCGGGCGCCATCAGGGGCGAAGTGCGGATGTTCGCCGACTGAGCGGCGCAGCGGTCCCTCCCCATCCGCTCGGCCTCTGGTTTCCCGCTCTTGTTCGCTCCGCTCACGGGCCGCTCGGGCCACGGCCTCGCTCAACACCTTGCGAAGCGCTCGTGAATTGCGGCCCATCCGCTCGGCCTCTTGGCGCCCGATAGGGTCGAGGCCATGACATTGCACTGGTCCGACACCGGGGTAGAGGTCCACAAGGTGGTGGTCGGCCCGGTTGAAAACAACGTCTTCGTGATCCGCTGCACCTCCACCGGCGAGGCGGTGCTGATCGACGCGGCCAACGAGCACGAGCGGCTGCTGGACCTGTGCCGGGGGCTCGGCGTGCGCACCGTGCTGGAGACCCACGGCCACTGGGACCACATCCAGGCCATTCCGGCCGTGCGCGAGGCCGGCTACGAGGTGGGGGTGACCGCGGAGGACGCGGCCATGCTCCCCAGCTACGACTACCTGCTGGAGGACGACACCGTCGTCGAGGTCGGCCGGCTGCGCCTGCGCACCCTGCACACGCCGGGCCACACCCCGGGCTCGATGTCGTTCCACGTGGAGGGGACCCCCCTGCTGTTCACCGGCGACACGCTGTTCCCGGGCGGGCCGGGTGCCACCCAGTACGGCGGCGACTTCGCGACCATCATCGGCTCCATAGAGGGCAGGATCTTCAGCAAATTCGACGAGTCCACGATCTTGCTGCCCGGCCACGGCCTCGACACCACCCTCGGCACCGAGTCCCCGCACCTCGACGAATGGGTCGCCCGGGGCTGGTGAGCGCTAGGCGGACGGCGATGGCACTGCGAGGGTGAGCCTCGAAGCCCAACCGATAGCGTGACCTCGCTGCTGGCAGGCTGCACATCAGGAGGTTCCATGAGCAGGCTTCTCGAAGGCAAAGTGGCGCTCGTCACCGGTGCGGGGCGCGGCATCGGACGCGAGCACGCCCTGATGCTCGCCGAGCACGGCGCCAAGTTGGTGGTCAACGACCTGGGCGGCGACGAGTTCGGCGGAGGTGCCGACATGACGCCCGCGGCCGAGGTGGTCGAGGCCATCACCTCGGGCGGGGGAGAGGCGGTCGTCAACGGCGGCAGCGTGGCCAGCTTCGACGATGCCGGGGCCATGGTGCAGCAGGCCATCGACGCTTTCGGCGACATCAACATCGTGGTCAACAACGCCGGCATCCTGCGGGACCGCATGGTGTTCTCGATGACCGAGGACGACTGGGACACCGTGGTGGCCGTGCACCTCAAGGGCACGTTCGGGCCGTCGCACCACGCCGCGGCCTACTGGCGCAACAAGGCCAAGTCGGGCGAGGAGACCTACGGGCGGATCATCAACACGACCTCCCCGTCGGGCATCTACGGCAACGTCGGGCAGACCAACTACGGCGCGGCCAAGGCGGGGATAGCGGCGTTCACGGTGATCGCGGCCCAGGAGCTGGTCCGCTACGGCGTGACGGTCAACTGCCTAGCCCCCACGGCCTGGTCGCGCCTCACCGCCCCGCTGATGGGCGGCGACGAGGCGTCCGGAGAGTTCAA
>JAKZWH010000257.1:0-3400 GCA_047515615.1 Acidimicrobiales bacterium
TCAATGGGCATCCGACGCTGGTTCGAGAGCCCCACCCATCTCGGCACACCGATGTCGGTGGACGAGTACTACTCCGCCATGTTCGAGGGCGTGCCCGGTCTGGCCGCCGACGCGGCGGCCGCGGGCCAGACGCCGTTGGAGTTCATGCGCGATCGCGGCGCCTATGCCTTGTCGGGCGACATGTACCTGCCGTACGAGCGCGAGGTGGGCGCGGCCGCGCTCGAGGGCTGCGAGATCGACGATGCGGGCGTCTTCCGCCGCCCCGGCACGCCGGGGACGTGGTCGGGCGAGCGCGGGGAGTTGGCCGGCCTCAAGCTGGCGGGCTTGGGGGACGGCTCGCCCGCGGTGGAGGTGGACGGCACTGCTCGCGAGGGGTTTCCAACGCCGTCGCGCAAGTTGGAGCTGTACTCGCAGACGCTGGCCGACTGGGGCTGGCCCGAGCACGCCACCCCCAACTGGATCCCGTCGCATGTGCACTGGGAGAACCTCGACCTCGAAGCCGACGAGCGGATCCTGCTGCCCACTTTCCGCATCCCGACGCTGATCCACACTCGCTCGGCCAACAGCAAGTGGCTGTCGGAGCTGAGCCACCGCCATCCGCTGTGGATCCATCCCTCCGACGCCGAGGCCCTCGGCATCGAGGTCAACGGGCTGGTGCGGGTCACCACCCGCATCGGCCACTTCGTGATCGGGGCTTGGCGCACCGAGGGGATCCGCCCCGGCGTGGTGGCCGCGTCGCACCACATGGGCCGTTGGCGCCTAGACGCCAACAGCGGAGGCTCATGGGCGGTCGGCGACGCCGACATCACCAACGACGGATCCGTGTGGCGGCTGAGGCGCCGCGGCCGCCCGGAGAGCCACGTCAGCGACGATCCCGATACCGAGCGCATCTGGTGGAGCGACACCGGCGTGCATCAGAACCTGACGTTCTGCGTGCAGCCCGACCCGGTGTCGGGCATGCACTGCTGGCACCAGCGGGTGCGGGTGGGCCCGGCCCAGCCCGCCGACGTCTACGGCGACGTGGTGGTCGACACGGCCAAGGCCCGCGAGGCCTATCACGAGTGGCTGGCCATGACCCGCCCGGCGCCCGGCCCCGGAGGCCTGCGCCGCCCCCTGTGGTACGCCCGCCCCCTCAAGCCCGTCCCCTCCGCCTACGCCCTGTAGACCCGTCGCCGCCGGTGGTTACAGTTGGCGGCGCCGAGAAGTGAAGATGCACGGAGGTACCGCTGATGAGCTTTGCCAACCCCACTGAGCGGGTCGACACCTCGAACGCCCCTTATGTGATCGTGTCGAGCGACACCCACGCGGGGCTGCAGTGCGAGGAGTACCGCCCGTATCTCGACTCTGCGCTGCACGATGAGTTCGACGTCTACGTGGCTGAGCGCCATGAGCACCGACGGGTCCAGGAGGAGGTCAACGCCGAGTTCTTGGCCGAGTGGGAGGGCGAGAACTCCGAGGGCCTGCGGGGCGCCTACGACCCGGAGGTGCGCGACAAGGAGCTCGACGCCGACGGCATCGCCGGCGAGGTGATCTTCGCCGACGGCGACGCGGTGACCGGCCAGGAGTCGCCCCCGTTCGGGGCCGGCCTCGCTGCGGGCCAGATCACCGACCCCCGCCAGGCCTTCGGCGGTGCCCGGGCCCACAACCGCTGGCTGGTGGACTTCTGCGCCACCAACCCGCCCCGGCGGGCCGGGGTGGGCCTGGTGCCCATAACCCACGACGTGGACGAGTCCGTGGCCGAGATCGAGTGGCTGGCCGGCAAGCCGGGCATAGCTGGAATCATGATCCCCACCATGTGGCACGGCTTCGAGCCCTACGGCTCGGGCCACTACGACCGGGTGTGGGCCGCCTGCGCCGAGACCGGCCTGGTGGTGCACACCCACTCCGGGGAGGCCGACTTCGGTTCGTACGGCGACAACGTGGCCATGTACGTCTCAGAGGTGCCGTTCTGGACCCACCGGGCTCTGTGGCAGCTGCTGTTCTCGGGCAAGTTCGACCTGTTCCCGGGACTGCGCTACGCGGTGGTCGAGTGCGGCTCCTATTGGATCGGCGACCTCCTGTGGAAGACCGACGTGAACTTCGGGGCCAGCAACAAGATCAAGAAGCTGGGCTCGCGCATGAAGGGCCTGATTTCACGCCTGCCGTCGGAGTACTTCGGCACCAACGTGTTCATCGGCGCGTCCACCATGAGCAAGGAGGAGATCCGCCGCCGCCACGTCAACGGCCTCGACGCGTTGATGTGGGGCACCGACTACCCCCACCCCGAGGGCTCGTGGCCCCACACCGCCAAGCGCCTCCAGAGCGATTTCCGCGAAGTGTCCATCGAGGACACCCGCCTGCTGCTCGGCCTGAACGCGGTGGAGTGCTACCACCTCGACCTGGACTCCCTCACCGAGATCGCGGAGCGCATCGCCCCCACTCCCGAGCAGCTCCACCAGGATCCCGCCCTACGCACCGCGGCCGACGCCAAGCGCACCGCCCGCTGGTGGATAGACGAGTACGGCTGCGAACTCCAGTACTGAGAAGTAGCCAGCCGCACCGTCAACCAATCCTGGGGTAGTTTCGCGCGCCGTGAGTGATGTTCCGTATGCTCCCAGCCCGCGTCTACACGTCGCTGCCCATGTCGACCGTTACCTGGCCACCGACGGAGTGGACGGATTCGAGTTTGAGGGAGCGCAGTGCGTGATCCTCACCACCGTCGGGCGCAAGACCGGCAGCCTGCGCCGGACGCCTCTCATCCGCGTCAGTGACGGTCAGCGCTACCTGCTGGTGGCCTCCGTGGGTGGCCGCCCCCGCCACCCGAACTGGTATCTGAATCTGCTGGACAACCCCGAGGTGACCGTCCAGGACCGGGGCCAGGTGCGCCGGCTGCGAGCCCGCACGGCCACGCCCTCCGAGAAGGCCGAGCTCTGGTCCCTCGCGGTGAGCGAGTGGCCCGACTACGACGACTACCAGGCCCGCACCGACCGCGACATCCCCCTCGTGATTTGCGAACCAGAGGCCGAGCGGATTGTCGGAGGTCAGCGGGATTTGTAGGGCGCTGAGCGAGGCCGTGGCCCGAGCGGCCCGTGAGCGCAGCGAACAAGAGCGGGAACCAGAGGCCGCTGCTCAGTTCGCGGTGTAGAGCTCGGCGACGACGTCCAGGGCTTGGGCTACCAGGGGTGGGGGCTCGCCGGCCCTGGTGAGCAGCAGCAGCCGGACTGACGCCGAGCGGTCCCGGAGGGTCACGTAGTGCAGGTCGGGGGGTCGGAACGTCTGCACACTGGCCGGCACGATGGCGATCCCCTCGCCCGCGGCCACGAATCCGAGAATGGTCGCGTACTCGGTGGCTTCGATGATCGGGTCGTATGGGACGCCCTCGGTGCCGAGCATCCGCGCCAGCACCGCGTGCAGGCTGGGC
>JAKZWH010000258.1:0-4777 GCA_047515615.1 Acidimicrobiales bacterium
ACAGCCAGAGCTGTGTCAACGGCGAAGTTCGGGTGCGGCTCTACAAGGGCAACGTCGACATCGCCGGACGGCGCTCCGACGACTCGCTCTTCGACTACAGGGTGGTCACCTTCGAGGAGGACGAGGGCGCCTACGACCAGGCCAACGCCACCGGGTTCATCGCGCTGCACGCCCTGCGGCTGCGCAACCTGGCCCGCAAGCAAGCTGAGAGAGGGGGCTAGCCGTGGACGACTCAGCGACGCTGTGGCACGGACGGTTCGCGGTCGATCCCGCGACTGCGCTGCGGGCTCTCAACGACAGCCTCTCATTCGACCGCAGGATGTTCCGCGAGGACATCGCCGGGTCGCGGGCCCACGCGGCCATGCTGGCGTCGGTCGGGCTGATCAGCGAGGCTGAGCGGGACGCCATCTGTGCGGCGCTCGACGAGGTGGAGGCGGAAATGGCCGAAGGCCGCTTCGTCGCCGCGCCCGGCGACGAGGACATCCACACCGCGGTGGAGCGGCGCGTCACCGAGATCACCCTGGCCGGGGCCAAGCTCCACACCGGCCGCAGCCGCAACGACCAGGTGGCCGCGGACCTCCGGCTGTGGACCCGCGCCGCGCTGGACGGTGTCGCCCGGGCCGTGCTGGGGCTGCAGCGGACGCTTCTGGGCAGGGCTGCCGGCGCCGGCGGGGCGCTGCTGCCCGGCTACACCCATCTACAGCAGGCTCAGCCGGTCCTGCTGGCCCATCACCTGCTGGCCCACGGCTGGGCGCTGGCCCGAGACGTCGACCGGCTGGCCGAGGCCCGCCGCCGCGCCGACGTGTCGCCTCTGGGGGCGGGGGCGCTGGCCGGGTCGTCGTTGCCGCTGGACCCCGGCCGGACTGCAGCCGAGCTGGGCTTCGCCGCGGTCTTCGACAACAGCCTCGACGCGGTGGCCGACCGCGACTTCGTGGCCGACGCCCTCTATGCGCTGGCTACCCTCGGTGTGCATCTGAGCCGGCTGGGCGAGGAGCTGGTGCTGTGGGCGTCGTCGGAGTTCGGTTTCGTGGAGCTCGACGACGCCTTCGCCACCGGTTCCTCGATGATGCCCCAGAAGAAGAACCCCGATGTGGCGGAGCTGGCCCGGGCCAAGGCTGGGCGCCTCATCGGCCATCTGACCGGCTTTCTGGCCACCCTCAAGGGGCTGCCGCTGGCCTACGCCAAGGACCTCCAGGAGGACAAGGAGCCCCTGTTCGACGCGGTCGACACAGTTGTGCTGACGCTGGTCGCCCTCGACGGGCTGATAGCCACCGCCCGGTTCGACACCGACGAGATGGCCGCGGCCGCGGCGTCGCCCTACGCGGCGGCCACCGACCTGGCAGAGTGGCTGGTGGCTAGGGGCACCCCGTTCCGCGAGGCCCACGCCGCGGTGGGGGACCTGGTGCGACGGTCGCTTGCAGGGGAGGGGTCGCTTTCCGACCTGGTCGTCGCCGACGACCGGCTCGGGCCCGAGGCCGCCTCGTTGTTCGAGCCGGGCGCTTCGGCGGCCCGCCGCAACACGCACGGCGCCGCTGGCCCGGAGGCTGTGGCCGCCCAGATGGAGCGCTTCCGGCAGCAGGTCGAGGCCGACACGGCCCGTCTGGGGTGAGCCGGAGGCGGCTCTCTCGGGACTTCTACGCCCGCGGCGCTCTAGAAGTCGCACCCGACCTGCTCAACAAGGTGTTGGTGGCGCCCGATGGCCGTGCCGGCCGGATAGTCGAGGTCGAGGCCTACCGGGGCGCCGACGACCCCGGCAGCCACGGCTTCCGGGGGCCGACCAAGCGCAACGCCACCATGTTCGGACCCCCGGGCCATCTCTACGTGTACTTCACCTACGGCATGCACTGGTGCGCCAACGTGGTGGTCGAGACCGAAGGAGTGGCCGCGGCGGTGCTGCTGCGGGCGTTGACACCAATTCAGGGTCTCGACGCTATGTACGCGGCCCGGGGCCCGGCCGCCCGCACCGAGCGCGACCTGTGCAGCGGCCCGGCCAAGCTCACCCAGGCCCTAGGAATCGACGGAACCCTCGACGGAGCGAACCTGGTCACCGGCGATCTCGGCGTGACCATCCTCGACGACGGCCAGCTGCCCCCGCGAGTCCCTGTCGTCACCACCAGGATCGGCCTAACCAACGGAGCCGACCTCCCCTGGCGCTACTACGTAGAAGGCACAGCCGACATCTCCCGCCACTGACTCCCCGTCGACCAGCCGTACTGGTCCGGGGCGCGGCAGCTGGCGCTGCCGCTGTCGTTGTCAGCCTGGCACGGCAATTGGCGTGACCTGGTTGTCGGTAGGCCAATGGCGCGTCGACGCACGTAGTCGACACAGGTCATGGTCTGCAC
The DNA here is from genome assembly GCA_047515615.1 of Acidimicrobiales bacterium. GTDB lineage: Bacteria > Actinomycetota > Acidimicrobiia > Acidimicrobiales > Aldehydirespiratoraceae > Aldehydirespirator. The sequence goes on from JAKZWH010000258.1 coordinate 2,343, forward strand.
CGGGGACAGGGCAGTGCGCGACATGGCGAACAGGAGGAGGGATGTGCCCGAACATGCGTTGTGGCTCATCGTGCCGACTGTCCACTATCGCCAGCCAGCGCCATCGTGGGGAGAGTCGCCAGAACACCACGGCCAGCAGACTCGGGTGTCTGTGGAATCCGTACCGCAGAACTGCAGAGATGAGTGCCTCATAATGGGAGACTTGCTGAGGCGCGGTCCGTCTCTACGTCCACGTGAATGGAGAGAGCACTCCGATCGGGCGGTCCCTCGTCGAGACGAGCCTGTGAACGCGGGCGAGTCTGAGGACGCAGACCAGCCTGCGGAAACGGTCGAGCTTGGGAACTCGGACGAGCCGGCGGATACGGGTCAACCCTAGGAGCCGCCGCTCCGGCGGTGTGTCTGAGCGGCAGCACGGTCGGAGCGCCTGCTCGCAGTCCTTAGTTCAATCGCTCGCGGTCGGGCTCGGTGCGGTTGAGGTCGGGGTTGGGGTCGAGGAACCTGCCTTCAAGGGCGGCTTCGATCTCATGGGTGGCGTTGAGTGCGGGTATCAGTGCGGTGAGTTTCAGGTCGAGGGCGTCGATCTTGGCGTCGAGGGCGTCGATCTTGACGTCGAGGGCGTCGATCTTGACGTCCTGTGCCGCGAATCGAGCGTCGACGGCCGCGAACCCGGCGTCCACTCTGTCATCGAGGCGGCTGATGTGATCGTCGGTCCTGGTGAGCGTGAAGATGAGCAGTCCCACGGTGGCAGTGCCGAGGATGGCTAGCAGAGGGTTGTCGGTGAACTTGGCCCATCGGCCGGGCGCGGCCGGCGCCTCGGACGCGGCAACGGGGCCGGTCGTCTCGGGTTGGGAGTCGGCGGCATGGGCCATCTGCGGGTGTACTCCAGAGGCGGGAACGGGGTGTGAAGCGGTCAACGGTGTCTCGCTTAGGGCGGGCGGCGCTGCGTGTGCGCTCGATGGACGTGGGTTCGGCTGGCCGCACCATGCCCGGCCGCGATGGCTCTTCTATGAGACTATATCACAGTCAATGTCATGTCAACATTATAACAACTATAATGCAATGATCTAGGCTTGAAATAGGGCGGAGTCGCTTACTGCCAACGCGATTCGGCTCGGCTAGACGTCGCTGGGGATCTGGCAGTTGTCCATGTTGTTGAGGCGGGCGAAGCCGTCCATGCGCTCGGTGTAGGTGCTGCCCTCGACCATGTCGACGAGCAGGAAGCGCAGCTCCCGGTCGGGCGTGTCCTCGTCGGCGGACCGCAGCCGGGCTGAGTGGCTGCGGCGGTCCGAGATGTAGACATCCCAGTCGTCGAGCCAGGCGCTTGCCAGGAACGCGTCGGACGGTCCGTCGTCTTCGGTGGACACCGGCAGCGAGGCTTCGGCCCGCAGGCGCAGATCGGCCACGAGCATCTCCACCTCGTCGGTGCCCCGATCCACTTGGTCGGCCCACTCCGCCCGCGAGCCTGCCTGACGGGCCGACGGCATGGCGTCGATGGCCGTCCGGGCCCGGGCGCAGTGCTGGTCGGCCCACCGGACGAATGTCCGATCGTCGAGGCGGCCTGGGTTCTCGGTGCGGGCCCACGGCGAGAAGGCCCACGCCCAGAACACGAAGCTGCCGACCACGAACAGCCCGCCCAGCCATCGGCCCACCCGCCGCAACCGCCTGCTGCCCGGGCTCTTGGGCGCCTCGCCTCCCGGCGCGGCCGAATGTTGGGGGTCTGACCCCTCAGCGGTCACTGGTCGGGGTTCACCCATATCTCGGCGAACCCGCCCGGCTCGACGGTCGTTCCGGCCGCAGGATCCTGGCGCCAGACCGTGCCGGGCTCGCCGCCGAACCGCTCCGCCTCCTCATCGAAGAACGGCTCGATGTACACCTCTACCCCCAGCCCGGCTGCGGCCAGCACCTGGCGGGCCTCGGCCTCGCTCAAGCCCACCACCTCGGGCATGGCGAGCACCGGGGGCAGATCGGGCGCCACGGCCACTTCCACAGTGACGGTGATCCCGCCCCTTTGAAGCGATCCGGCCGCCGGCGCCTGCCCCATGATCGTCCCCTCCGCGAACTCGACCGACTCGACTTCCACCGCAGTGACGCCGAGCGTCAGTTCCCCCAGTTCGGTCGCGAGCTGCTCCGCGTCCCAGGTGCGGCCGACCAGGTCGGGGATCTCGACCGAGTCGAGCCGGGGCGGCTGCGTGGGCGGCGGGGGTGCGCTGGGCGGGGGAGGGGGAAGGCCGACGGCACCGATGCCCTGGTGGGCCGCGATCATGATCTCCCGCCAGATCTGGGCCGGGTAGGTTCCTCCCGTCACCCTGATGTCGGTGGTGGGCGGCTCCATCGGGATCTGCGCGTCGGGGAAGCCGACCCAGACCGCTGCGGCCCGCTGGGGGGTGTATCCGACGAAGGTCGCGTCGGCATAGTTCTGGGCGGTGCCGGTCTTG
>JAKZWH010000259.1:0-3894 GCA_047515615.1 Acidimicrobiales bacterium
CCAGACTGATCACGGCACACGGCGCCGTACACGGCGCGTGCCTCGCTACCGTTCGATGAAGCGTCCGCGCCGCGGCGCCCGCGCCGAGGAGAATCGAGGAACCAATGTCCTGGCCCACCGCTGACGAGGCCGTGTTCGACCTCATCCGTCAGGAGATCCGCCGCCAGAACACCACCATCCAGCTCATCGCCTCGGAGAACTTCGCCAGCCCGGCGGTAATGGCCGCCACCGGCTCGGTGTTCACCAACAAGTACAGCGAGGGCTACCCGGGCCGGCGCTACTACGGCGGCAACATGGTGGTCGACGAGCTCGAGGACCTGGCCCGCCGCCGAGCCTGCGAGCTCTTCGGGGCCGATCACGCCAACGTGCAGCCCCACGCCGGAGCCATCGCCAACATGGGCGCCTACCAGGCCCTCATCGAGCCGGGCGACACCGTGCTGGGTATGAGCCTCGACCACGGCGGGCACCTCACCCACGGATCGCCGGTGAACTTCTCGGGCCTGCAGTACCGGTTCGTGTCCTACGGGGTTACCGCCAGCGACGAGCGCATCGACCTCGACCAGCTGCGCGACCTGGCCCTGGCCGAGCGTCCCAAGCTGATCGTGGCCGGCGCCACCGCCTACCCCCGAGTGATCCAACCCGAGCCGCTGCGGGAGATAGCCGACGAGTCGGGGGCGCTGCTGATGTTCGACGCGGCCCACATCGCGGGGCTGATCGCGGGTGGCGTGCACCCCAACCCGACACAATTCGCCGATGTGGTGACGTTCACCACCCACAAGACCCTGCGCGGCCCCCGCGGCGGTGCCATCGTGTGCCGCTCCGACTACGCGAAAGCAGTCGACAAGGCCATGTTCCCCGGCATCCAGGGCGGGCCGCTCGATCACGCGGTGGCGGCCAAGGCGGCGGCCTTCGCGGAGGCGGCCACCACCGAGTTCGCCGGCTACGCGGCCCGCATCGTGGAGAACTCCAGGGCGTTGGCTGCCGCGCTGGCCGGGCACGGGTTCCGGCTCGTGTCGGGCGGCACCGACAACCATCTGATGCTCGTGGACCTTCGCACCTTCGACCCCGATCTGACCGGCAAGGAGGCCCAGGCCACCCTCGACGAGGCCGGGATCAGCCTCAACAAGAACACCGTGCCCGACGACCCCCGCTCGCCCTTCGTCACCTCCGGGGTGCGCATCGGCACGCCGGCGGTGACCACCCAGGGCATGGACACCGACGACATGGCCACCATCGCGGACCTCATCTCCAGGGCCTTGCGCAACCGTTCGGACGACGCTGCGGTGGCGGCGGTGCGAGCCGACGCCGCAACGTTGTGCGCGGCCAAGCCGCCCTACCCTGGGCTGGACATCGAGGACTAGTGACCCCGCGGCGGGCCGGCCCGGCCATGCGAGCGCCGGCGACGCCCGTCCGGCGGGCCTCCGGCTAGGCGCCTGCCGTGCCGTCGGTGCTGTCTTTCGCCATCGTCGGCGGGGTGGCCGCAGTGACGACGTTCCTGCTGGTTCCGCTCACTACCAAGGTCGCGGTCCGAATGGGCGCCAGCCGGGCGCCCGACGCCCACCACATCCATGAAACTCCCACTCCCGCGGCCGGTGGCCTGGCCATGCTGGCGGGGGTCGTGGTCGCGGTGGCGGCCGCACCGGTGGTGGGAGGCCTGCCCGCGGTGTTCGACACGCCGGGCGAGATCTTGGGCGGAGTCGCCGCGGCCGCAGTGATCTTCGCGGTCGGCTTCTATGACGACATCAGAAAGCTGTCACCGCCCGCCAAGGCCGCGGGTGTGGCCGCGGCGGGCGTCGTGCTGCACTTGTCGGGGGTCTCGATAGCCGTCTTCCGGGTGCCGTTCTGGGACCTGGTGTTCCTGTCGGAGGAATGGTCCGCGCTCATCACCGTGCTGTGGGTGTTGGGAATGGCCAACGCGGTGAACCTCATCGACGGCCTCGACGGCCTCGCCGCGGGCATCGTGGCTATCGCCGCGGGCACGTTCCTGCTCTACGCGCTCCGCCTCGCGGAGGCGGGCGTGATCGACGAGGCCAACCCCGGCGCCCTGTGGGCGGCGGTCGCGCTGGGAGTGTGTGTCGGGTTCCTGCCCCACAACCTGTATCCGGCCCGCGTCTTCATGGGCGACGGCGGGGCGCTGCTGCTGGGCGCGCTGATGGCGGCCGCCACCATCAGCGTGGGGGGCCGCTCCACGGTGGAGTTCAGCGGCCAGGCGTTCTTCTTCTACGCGCCGCTGCTCATCCCCCTGGTGATCCTGGGCGTGCCCGTGGTCGACACGGTCTTCGCCATCGTGCGGCGCACGGTGGGGCGCCGCGGGTTCTCAGTGGCCGACCGCGACCACCTGCACCACCGCCTCATGCGCCTCGGCCACGGGCACCGCCGAGCCGTGATCGTCCTGTGGCTGTGGACGGCGCTGCTGTCCGCGTTCGTGCTGTACCCCACCTACACCGGCCGCGGCGACGCCATCGTGCCGGCCGGGATCGCCGCACTGGCGCTGGGGCTCTACACCCTCTTCCATCCCCGCTTCGGCTACGACACCGTAGCGGTGGACGAGGAGGAGCTGGACCGCCTCCGAGAGCTTTGACCCGGTCTTCGTAGCGGCGCCCGAGTCCAAGTCGTCAGGCGCTGAAACCGTCCCCGGGATCAACGTCGGGACTCAAGTCCTCGGGGTTGATGTCCTCAGGGCCGAGATCCTCGGGGTTGATGTCCTCCAGTTCTTGGCCCGCGGTCTCGGGGTACTTCCAGATGACCAGGATGGCCACAATCAGCGGGCCAACAGCCAGCAGGGCGAGGGCCGGTCCCAGCCGCCCGTCGAGCGCATCCGACAGCCAGCCCGCCACGAGGTTCCCCAGCGCGCTGCCGGCCACGCCCACGGTCGTGATCACCCCGTTGGAGCGACCGCGCCGATGGGTGCCGAACAGCTCGGGCCCGTAGACGGCTAGCGCGGGCACAGCCATCGCGCCGAGCACTCCTGCAGCCAGGGAAAGCAGCCAGAGCGCGGCGCCGCCGGTGAAGTACCCCCAAGCGGCAAGGACTGCGCCCAGCACCAGCCCGGCCGCGCCGGTGGGCCGGCGGCCCCGGCGATCGGCCAAGTACCCGCCGACGAGGATGCCGATGCCGACGGGGGTGTTGGTCACCAGCGTGAACAGGGAGATCGTCGCCGCGGAGAAGTCGCGCTCGTCCTTGAGAAAGTCGTTGCGCAGCCCGGATGCCGGGGCGGCAAACATCAGAATCAGGAACGCCGAAGCGGCCAGCAGCGCCAGCCTCCTGCGCTGGCGGGCCGCAGCCTCAGCGTCAACTTGGCTGCCGGTCAGGGCACCTTCACGAGGATTCCGCCTGTCGCTGGCGGATTCGAAGCGACGGCTCTCGGGCAGTCGCCGTCCCACCCAGGCGACGACGGCCACGCCGGCCAGCGGCACCACGTACACGATGCGCCACGCCGCGATGTGCAGGTCCGCAACCGGCAGCACCCACACGGCCATGCCGGAACCGAGCCCGGCGCACAGCACCAACACCGATATGGCCCAGGCCCGGGACCGGGCCGGCATCTCCTCGGCGGCGAGGATCAGGATGAGGATCCCCAGCGCGGTCGAGAGCCCCCGCGCCACGAGCTGGGTGCCGCCCAGGAACCACAACCCCGGCGACAGGGCGCCCACCGCGGTAACCAGGCAGCTGCCGATGCCGGACGCCAGCAGCAGGCGTCGCCGGCCATGGCGATCGGCCAGAGCCACGGTGACCAGGGCGATCAGCACGCCGACCCGCACCCCGGCCAGCACGAGCCCCTGAGCGGTGTTGCCGTGGCCGAACTCGTCGGCCGCGAATGTCAGGGTCTGGGTGAGGACGGTCCCCAGATAGCCGTCCACCACCTGGACCGTGCACAGCAGGCCGAGCACGGTC
>JAKZWH010000260.1:0-5536 GCA_047515615.1 Acidimicrobiales bacterium
CCCCCCGAGCAGGCGGGGTGGGCCGCGCTGGCCATCGACCGCCTGGTCCTGCCGCTGCGCGAGGCACTGGCCGCGCAGGGCCTGGACCGCCTCAACGACGAGGTGGAGGTGCCGCTGGTCAGGGTGCTGGCCCGCATGGAGCACCTCGGGATCGGAGTGGACCGGTCGGTGCTGGAAACGATCCGCGACGAGCTCGACACCGAGGCCGAGGAACTGCGCCGCGAGGTGCTCGCCGACGCGGGGCGAGACATCAACGTCAACTCGCCCAAGCAGATTGCCGAGGTGCTGTTCGACGATCTCGGGCTCAACCCCACCAAGCGCACCAAGACCGGCTACTCCACCGACGCACAGTCGCTGGAGAAGCTGCGGGGCGAGCATCCCATCGTGGACCACCTGCTCGGCTACCGCGAGGTGGAGAAGCTGCGCTCCACCTACGGCGTGGGCCTGCTGGCCGAGGTCGGCTCCGACGACCGCATCCGGGCCACCTTCAACCAGACGGTGGCCCGCACCGGCCGGCTCAGCTCCGACGCGCCCAACCTGCACAACATCCCGGTGCGGTCCGAGCGGGGACGGGTGTTCCGCACGGCGTTCGTCGCTCCGCCGAGCCGCAAGCTGCTGGTCGCCGACTACGACCAGATCGAGCTGCGCTGCATCGCCCACCTGGCCGAGGACCCGGGCCTGATCGCCGCCTTCGAGGCAGGCGACGACATCCACACCGCCACCGCATCCCGGGTGTTCGGCATCGACCCGTCGGAGGTGGGGGTGCAGGAGCGGGCCACCGCCAAGATGGTGTCCTACGGGCTGGCCTACGGGATGGAGGCCTACGGCCTGGCCCAGCGCCTCAACATCCCGACCGGGGAGGCGACCGAGATCCTCGACGCCTACTTCGAGGCGTTCCCCGCGGTGCGCGCCTACATGGACCGCACCGTGGCCGAGGCTCGCAGCAAGGGCTACACCGAGACGCTGTTCGGTCGGCGCAGGCAGATCCCGGAGCTGGCCAACCCCAACGCGCGGCTGCGCCAGGCTGGGGAGCGCCAGGCCATGAACGCGGGGATTCAGGGACTGGCGGCCGACATCTTCAAAGTCGCGCTGGTGCGCCTCGACCGGGCTCTGGACGCGGGCGGCCTGGCGTCGCGCATCGTGCTGCAGGTCCACGACGAGATCATCGTGGAGGCGCCCGACGCCGAGGTGGAGCCGGCGTCGGAGCTGACCCGCGACGTCATGCGGGGCGCGTTCGAGCTGCGGGTGCCCCTGGAGGTTGACCTCCAGGTGGCCGCCACGTGGGCCGGGGCCAAGGGCTGAGCGGGTCGCGGCGACCGGCCGCGGGAACAACTTCCCGAGCCATCGCGGCGACCGGCCGCGGGGACAACTGCCCGCGCCATCGCAGCCACCGCCGCGGGAACAACTGGGGTGCTGCGCCGGTAGCCTCGCTGGGGCCCATCCGCCCATCAACCCAGCCCGGAAAGACACCGTGACCGACACCGCCACCGCCATCCTCGAGCCAGCCCCGCCCGCCGACATGGGCACCTTCGCCGAGGACGGCACCTACATCCCGCGCCAGATCGTCGAGGACGACCTCGGCGACATCAGCATCGACGACGCCTACGCCGCCACCATGGTGGTCGTCGAGGACGGCCAGATCGTGGAGGGCACGGTCGTCCGCATCGACAGAGAAGAGGTCCTGCTCGACATCGGCTACAAGTCCGAGGGCGTGATACCGGCCCGCGAGCTGAGCATCCGCCACGATGTCGATCCCGGCGACGTGGTCGCCCTGGGCGAGGCGATCGAGGCCCTGGTCATCACCCGCGAGGACAAGGAGGGCCGGCTGATCCTGTCCAAGAAGCGGGCCCAGTACGAGCGGGCCTGGGGGCGGATCGAGGAGCAGCGAGAGTCCAACACCGCGGTCAAGGGCATGGTGATCGAGGTAGTCAAGGGTGGTCTGATTGTGGACATCGGCCTGCGGGGTTTCATGCCGGCCTCGCTGGTGGAGTTGCGGCGGGTGCGCGACCTGCAGCCGTACGTGGGCACCGAGCTGGAGGCCAAGATCATCGAGCTCGACAAGAACCGCAACAACGTGGTGCTGAGCCGCCGGGCGTGGCTGGAGGAGACCCAGCGCGAGCAGCGGGAGGCGTTCCTCGACAACCTGCGGCCGGGGGAGGTCCGCAGCGGTGTGGTGTCGTCGGTGGTCAACTTCGGCGCATTCGTCGACCTCGGCGGCATGGACGGCCTGGTCCACGTGTCGGAGCTGTCCTGGAAGCACGTCGACCACCCGAGCGCGGTGGTGTCGGCCGGCGACCGCATCGACGTGCAGGTGCTGGAGGTGGACCTGGACCGGGAGCGGATCAGCCTGTCGCTCAAGGCCACCCAGCAGGATCCCTGGCAGGAATTCGCGGCCAGCCACCGGGTGGGGGAGTTGGTGTACGGACGCATCACGAAGCTGGTGCCGTTCGGGTCGTTCGTGCAGGTAGGCGACGGCATCGAGGGCCTGGTGCACATCTCGGAGATGTCGGCGCACCATGTCGAGCTCCCCGAGCAGATCGTCACCCCGGGCGAGGAGTTGTGGGTCAAGATCATCGACCTCGACCTGCAGCGCCGGCGCATCAGCCTGTCGATCAAGCAGGCTGCCGAGGGCGGGATTGTTGCCGCCGAATACCAGGAGCACTTCGGCGACCACGCCTACGACGAGGAAGGCACCTACATCGGCACCGCGGGTTCGGAGGGCCAGCAGGCCTGGGAGGACTACTTCTCCGACGACGCCAGCCCCGACGACGCCGACGACGAGGGCGAGGACGCCGCTCCAGGCTCGGCCGGCGACGAGGTCCAGCCCACGGCCGACGAGACCTGACCTCTGCCCGAGATCGCACTGACAGGGGGGATCGGCGTCGGCAAGTCGACCGTGGGCGCCGGGCTGGTCGAGCGGGGCGCGATCCTGATCGACGCCGATGAGATCGTGCACGACCTCCAGCGGCCAGGCCAGCCGGTCTTCGAGGCCATCGTGCGGCGGTGGGGACCACTGGTGGTGGCGGCCGACGGCACCCTCGATCGGGCCGCGGTGGGCGCAGTTGTGTTCAACGACGCCGACGAGCTGGCAGCCCTCAATTCCATCGTCCATCCGGCAGTAGGCACCGAGATGGGCACGCGAAGAGCTGCGACGGCCGAGCAGTCGCCCGACGCGGTGGTGGTGCTCGATATCCCGCTGCTGGTCCGCCCCGGCGGGGAGCCGATCGCGAAGCGCTACCAAGACCTGTCCGGCATCGTGGTGGTGGACGCCGACCCTGAGATTGCCGTGCAGCGCCTCGTGGCTCAGCGGGGCCTGTCCGAGGACGACGCTAGAGCCCGCATCGCTCGCCAGGCCGACCGCGAGTCGCGTCTGGAGGTGGCCGACTTCGTGATCGACAACAACGGCACCCTCGAGGAGCTGGAGCCCCAGATCGACGCCTGCTACCGCTGGGCAGGCTCCCTGGGCTGACCGCGGCCCGACTCGCTCATACTGGGGTCCGGTCCGGCGGATTGGGATAGACCAGCTCGCTCCACTGGGCAGCGTCGGCCGCGAGCATCCCCTCGATGGCCGACGTGTGGGGCAGGGGGGCCACATCGAGCTCGGAAGTCATCGCGCTCATGGCCACCACGTGGCCCAGCCGCTGGCACCGGCGCATATCGAAGGGATGGGTCAGCACGCCGCACAGGAATCCGGCCGCGAAGGCGTCGCCCGCACCCCGAGGACCCACGATCGAACCGCGCAGCGCGGGCTCGAACAGCGCGGCGTCCTCGGTGAAGGTGTGAACGCCGGTTCCGCCGTCCTTGACGACCAGGATCCGCGGCGCCGGCAGTGCTGCTCTCACTTCCGCGGGGTCTGACAAGCCCCAGACGGCCGACGCCTCGTCCAATCCGACGAAGACGATGTCGGCGAGGTTGGCGAGGTCCCGGAACAGCTGGCGGGGCGGCCCGTCGGGCCACAGCGCCGGACGCCAGTTCAGATCGAAAGATCGCAGGGCGTCGGAGGGCTCCGACAGCAGCGTCTCGACCAGCCTGCGGCACCCGTCCGAGAGAGCTGGCGTGATACCGGTGATATGCGCCGCCCTGGAGTCGAGGCACGTCTCGACCGGGATGACCTCGGGGGACATCAGCGACGCGGCCGATCCTCGCCGGTAGTACTCGACTCGCTGACCGCGTTCGGGAGAATCCCTGAGCATCAAGCCGGTGGGAGCGTCCTCGCAAAACTCGACCAGCGAGGTGTCAACGCCGCTGCCGGCCACCGCGTCATGCACGAGCGACCCGGCCATGCCGGAGCCCACCCGGCTGACCCAGCCGGTCCTTAGGCCCAGCGCGGCGCAATAGCGGGCGACATTGGACTCGGCCCCGCAGACATCCCAGGCGAAGGCGGCGCCGGCGGTGTCGGCATCGCGGTACAAGGTGAGCATCGACTCGCCCAGCGCAAGCACGTCAAAGCGGGCTGGATTCTGCCTGTTGCCGTCAGGGCCCAAGCAGCTTCCCGACCTAGCCAGCCGCCGAGCCGGTTGAACGCGCGTCGTACTCGGGCGCCCGGAGCATCCGGAGCATCCGGAGCAGATCATTGACCGAGACCTCGATCAGCTCGGTCATGACCCACGCAGCCTCAACCTCGTCCCGGTCCTGGATGGCACGAACCACTTGAGCATGGAGCTCGATCGTGGTAGCCGGGCCGCCTGGAACATGCACGGTCAGTCGCCGGCTTTCTTCCAGTGCTATCCGGATCATGTCAGCCATCTGAGACAGCATCGGGTTCGCCGCGGCCTCGAACACCGCATCGTGGAACGCCAGGTCAGCGTCGATATAGCGGGGAAAGTCGCTCACCACCGCAGCCATAGCCTCATACGACCCAACGAGCTCCTGGGCCGCTTGGTCGCTTCGACGGCGCGCTGCCAGCCTCGCTGCCGCCGGCTCGATGATCTGGCGCACCTCGGCAACATGGCGCAGCGTCGCCGCCGCAGACCGGGAAGCGATGCTCCAGCGCGCACCGGCACCGGCCTGCGTCAGCGTACCGTCGAGAACATCGGCCACGGCTCGTCGGAGTTCCGATTCCAGCTGCACTTCAGCGAAGAAGTTGACCTGAGCGCCACCGACTTCACCGGGGCGCTCTTCATCACCGCCGGCGGAACGGTGATCAGCGCCACCCCGCTGCAACCGCCCAGCACTGTGGGCTGGGAAGTCGTCGCCCGCCCCGACAGCACCGACGACATGGTCATCACCCTGCCAGAGGGCCGCGGCTGCAACACCGACGGCGCGGTGTGCGCCCCCGACGGCTCCTGGCTCGCCTCTACCGTCGTCGCCACCATCGCCGGACCAGGAGTGTCGGTGACAGCGCGGTTCGAGCAGGTGCCCTCAAGCCATGACGGCTCGACAGAGTTCCGTTTCCAGCTGCACTTCAGCGAAAAAGTCAACCTGAACCACACCGACTTCAGCGGGGCGCTGTTCGAGACCGCCGGCGGAACGGTGATCAGCGCCACCCCGCTGCAACCGCCCAGCACTGTGGGCTGGGAAGTCGTCGCCCGCCCCG
>JAKZWH010000261.1:0-6032 GCA_047515615.1 Acidimicrobiales bacterium
AGCAAGTCCCGCAGCACCGCGCCGAGACGCTGGACCACCGCGGGCGCGTCCATGGCCTGCAACTCCGTGAGCACGGCCCGGACCGCAGCGAGGGCCAGGGGCTGGCCCGCGAAGGTCGAGCCGTGGTCGCCGGGGCCGAAGGCGGCCGCGACATCGGACCGGGCCCACACCGCTCCGACCGGCACGCCGTTGCCGAGCGCCTTGGCCATGGTCACGATGTCGGGCTGCACGCCGGCGTGCTGGTAGCCGAACCACTGTCCGGTGCGGGCCAGGCCGGTCTGGATCTCGTCCAACACGAACAACATGCCGCGCTCGTCGCACAACAACCGCACCGCCCGCAGGTAGTCGTCACCGGCCGGCACGACGCCGCCCTCGCCCTGCACCGATTCCAGCAGCACCGCGCCGACGGAAGGATCGAGCGCGGCCACGAGAGCGTCGATGTCGTCAAAGGGCACATGACGGAAGCCCTCCGGCATGGGCTGGAAGGGCTCGTGCTTGTCGGGCTGGCCCGTGGCCGCCAGCGCGGCCAGCGTGCGGCCGTGGAACGACCCGTAGGCGCTCACCACCGCGTGGCGGCCCCGGCCCTGGTGCTTGCGAGCAAGCTTGAGGGCGGCCTCGACCGCCTCCGCGCCGGAGTTCTGGAACAGGATCCGACCGGGCTCAGCGTCGCCGCCGGGACCGGACCGGATCAGCCGGTCGAGCGTCTCCACCACCTCGGCGGTCGGCTCGTTGGCGAACAGGTTGGACGTGTGTATCAACGTCGACGCCTGGGCCGCGACGGCCTCGGTCACCGCGGGATGGGCATGGCCCAGCCCGGTAACGGCCAGCCCGCACAGGAAGTCGAGGTAGCGGCGGCCGTGGTCGTCCCACAACTCGGCGCCGTCGCCCCGCACGAACGTCACCGGCGGAGTCCCGTAGTTGTTCATGAGCGCAGCTCTGCTCACCGCTGACCCTCCCTTGTCTCGTTGTAATCCTCGGCGGCAGCCCCGCCGTTCGTGACCATCGTGCCGATTCCCGCGTCGGTGAACAGCTCGAGCAGCACCGCATGGGGGATCCGGCCGTCGAGCATGTGGGCCGATCCTGCACCTTGGCGCACCGCGTCGACGCAGGCCCGGGCCTTGGGGATCATCCCGCCGCTGACGGCGCCGGAGGCGATCATGGCCTCAACCTCCTCCACAGTGGCCCTGCTAACCAGCGACGACACCGCCGGTGGATCCGCCAGCAGGCCGGGCACGTCGGTGAGGTACACGGCCTTGGCCGCGCCGAGCGCGCCGGCGAGGGCCGCGGCCATGGTGTCGGCGTTGATGTTGTAGGCCTGGCCCTGGGTGTCGGCGCCGATCGACGACACGACGGGGATGATCTCGGTGGTCACGAGACCCTCGATGAGACGGGGATCAACCGCAGCGACATCGCCGACGAAGCCCAGCGCGGGATCCCGGGGCACTGCGGTGACGAGGCCGCCGTCCTCGCCTGAGAGTCCCAGCGCGGCTCCCCCGTTGGCATTGATCGCGTTGACGATGTCCCGGCCGACCTTGCCCACCAACACCATCCGGGCCACATCGAGGGTCTCGGCGTCGGTTACCCGCAGGCCGTCGCGGAACTCGCTCTGCTTGCCGAGCCGGGCTAGATGCGCCCCGATCTGCGGGCCGCCGCCGTGCACTACCACCGGCTGCAGTCCAACCGCGCGGACCAGCACGATGTCGCGGGCGAAGGAGTCGGACAGGGCGGGGTCGGTCATGGCGTGGCCGCCGTACTTGACGACCACCACCGCGCCCCGGAACCGCCGGATGTACGGCAACGCCTCCACGAGAGCGCGCGCCCGCCGCTCGGGCTCGAAACCGAGTGCTTCGTCCGGCGGGTGGTTCGCGGGTGTCGTCTTCGAGCTCATGTCCGGTATCCCGCGTTGATGTCGATGTAGCCGTGGGTGAGGTCGCAGGTCCAGACCGTGGCCTCGCCGTCGCCCACGCCCACGTCCGCCCGAAGCTCGACGCTGTCGCCCAGCAGATGCTCGGTGGCCCTCTCCTCGCTGTAACCGGGGCACGGCACGCCGTTCTCGGCGCACTGCTCGTCGCCGATCCAGATTGACAGCCGGTCCCGGTCGGCCCGCTGACCGGCCTTGCCCACCGCGGCCACGATGCGGCCCCAGTTGGCGTCAGAAGCGGCCAGCGCGGTCTTCACCAGCGGGGAGTCGGCCACCGCCCGGGCTATCGCTTGCGCCGCGGCGTCGTCGGCCGCGCCGGTGACGGTGACGGCCACGAACTTGGTGGCGCCCTCCCCGTCGCGCACGATCTGGTGAGCAAGCTCCAGCGTCACTGCGTCCAGAGCGTCCCGGAATGCCGTCATGTGCAGGGCGGCGGGTTGTCCAGACGTGCCGGTCGCGGCCAGCAGCACGGTGTCGCTGGTGGAGGTGTCGGAGTCGACGGTGATGCGATTGAAGCTCTTCTCCACCGACGCGGCCAGGCACTCCTGCGCGGTCCGCGAGTCCACGGCCAAGTCGGTGAACACGAAGGCCAGCATGGTGGCCATGTCGGGGGCGATCATGCCGCTGCCCTTGGCGATGCCGGTTACGTGGGCGCTCGTGCCGGCCACCGGTGCCGACGCAACTTTGGGGAATGTGTCGGTTGTGCCGATGGCGACGGCGGCAGCCTCCCAAGCCTTCGGATCCGGGCCGGAGAGACCGGCGATGAGTCCTGGAAGTGCGGCATCGATGTACTCGACGGGCAGGTCCTCGCCGATGACGCCGGTGGAGGCGACCAGCACCTCATGGGCTGGCGCGCCCAGCGCTCCGGCCACGGACGCCGCGGTGTGTTCGGCGACGCGATAGCCGGCTGCGCCGGTGAACGCGTTGGCGTTGCCCGAGTTGACGATGATGGCCCGGCCGCGCCCGGAGCTGGCGGCAAGGGCGTGCCGGCACCAGTCGACCGGCGCGGCGGTGCACAGCGACCGGGTGAACACACCGGCGACGGTGCTGCCCGGCGGCATGTCAGCCAGCATCACGTCGTCCCTGCCCATATGGCGGATCCCCGCGGCGGCCACCGCCAGCCGCACTCCTGCGACGGAGTGCAGCGTCGGGAACGCCGCGGGGGCAAGGGGCGAGACCTTGGTCCCAGACATCTCAGCCTCCGCGACCTAGGGATAGATCCCTGCCGAGGCCAGCCCGGCGGTCTCGTCGATGCCCAGCGCGAGGTTGGCGCACTGCACGGCCTGGCCCGACGCCCCCTTGACGAGGTTGTCGAGTGCGGAGATCGCGATCACCCAGCCGGTCCGCTCGTCAGCTCTGGCGGTGATGTGGACGCTGTTGGACCCCAGGGTCGCCTTGGTCGACGGCGACCGCTCGCTCACGACGACGAACGGCTCATCGCAGTACGCGTCGGCCAGGACGGTGAGCACGTCGTCGGTGCTGGTCACAGCGGCGGGCCGGGCGTAGCAGGTTGCGAGGATCCCGCGGTTCATGGGAGCCAGATGGGGCGTGAAGAGCACCTGCACGTCGGTGCCGGCGTGCCGGGACACCGCCATCTCGATCTCTGGCGTGTGACGATGGGTGAGCAGCCCGTAGGCGGTGAAGTCCTCGTCAACCGCGCAGAACGAGGTGTGGGGCTTGGGCGGCCGGCCCGCTCCCGACACCCCGCTGGCCGCGTCGACGATGATCCCTGTCGGCTCAACCGCGCCGGCCGCCACCAGGGGGGCGAGGGCCAGGGCGGCCGCGGTCACATAGCAGCCCGGTGCGGCCACCAGCTCGGCTTCCCGAATGCGGTCGCGGAACAGCTCGGGCAGGCCGAACACGAACTCACCGAGCAACTCGGGCACGGTGTGCTCCTCGCCGTACCAGACCGGGTACAGGCCGGGATCGTCCAACCTGAAGTCGGCAGCCAGGTCGACGATGTGGCCCACATCGCTGCGCAAGTCGCTGACCACGCCCTGAGAGGCGCCGTGGGGCAGGGCGCAGAAGGCAAGGTCGCAGCCGGAGGCCGCCCCCGGCTCGTAGGGCACGAACGCCGCGTCGCCGTAGGCGGGCGCCAGGCTCGGGTACACGTCGGCCACGGCCTGCCCGGCCATCGACTCGCCCGTAGCCACGACCGCCTCCAGGTCGGGATGGGACGCGCAGATCCGCAGCAACTCTGCGCCGGTGAACCCCGACGCCCCGATGATGGCGACCTTGTGCATCCCGCCAAGCTACCGGTCGGCCCAGGCTATTGCAACTATGTGCAACATATGGAAATCAGTTGCACCGGTCAGGATCGCAGCGTGGCGCCGGTACGGCGGGACGTCTCGTCGATGCAGCGCCGGCGGGCCTCGGCCACCTCGGCGTCGGTGAGGGTGCGGTCCGGGGCCTGGAAGCGCAGCCGGTAGGCGAGGCTGCGAGAACCCTCGGGCACGCCCGGGCCCCGGTAAACATCGAACAGTTCGAGCCTGACCAGCAACGACCCGGCCGAGGCCCGCAGGGCTCGCTCAAGGAGGGCCGCGGCCACGCGGTCGGGCGCCACGAAGGCCAAGTCCACGTCGCTGGGCGGGTACTTGCTGACCGGCCGGTAGCGGCGCCTGGCCCTGGGCCCGCTGAGCACCTCCTGCAGATCGAGCTGCAGCCACCCCACCCGACCCGTCACCGCGCAGGCCGAGAGAACCTCGGGATCGACCTCTCCCACCGCGCCGCGCCTCCGTCCGGCCACTACCACCTCCGCGGCGCGGGTGGAATGCATCCCCGGCAGCGCCGCCTCCCGCAACTCCACCGCGGGCAGGGCCAGAGCCTCGGCCAGCAGGTCGAGGACGGCCACCGCGGCCGGAGCCTCCTCGCCCGACAGGGCTACCGCCAGGAACTCCCGCTCGTCGGGAAGCAACTGGCCCTCCGGCGCCGGCAGGTAGACGTGGCCGATCTCGAACAGCCGCACATCGCCGTTGAAGTGGCGCTGGTTGTAGGCCACGGCCCGCAGCTGGCCGGGCAGCAGCGAGGTCCGCAGCACCGACTCGCTGTCGTCGACCGGGTTGGAGAGGGTGATGCCGTTCTCAGGCAGGCCCACCGCGGCCAGCGCGCCGGGGGCCACGAACGGCATGGGCTGGGTCTCATAGCAGCCCGCCCCCACCAGCACCTCGCGCACCAGGCGGCGGTCCTTCTGGTAGGCCGACAGCCCGCCGGCCTCGTTGGCGGTGGGCACGGTGCGCTCGATGTTCTCGTACCCGTGGAGCCGGGCCACCTCCTCGGCGACGTCGGTCTCGGTCTCGGTGTCCCAGCGCCACGTCGGGATGGTCACGTCCAGCTCGGCGCCGCCGGCCGGATCCGCGCCGAAGCCGATGGATCGCAGGTGGTCTGCCATCTCGTCGGCGCTCAGGCCGGTGCCGAGCAGGCTGTTGACCCTCGAAGTGCGGACCCGCAGCGGGCGGCGGTCGGGAAGGTCGCCGCGCTCGTCGATTAGTCCTGGCGCCACCGCGGCGCCCTGCTGCGCGGCCAGCCAGGCGAAGCGATTCATGCAGCGCTCGACGTTGTAGCCCCAGTCGGCGCCCCGGCGGAAGCGGGTCGAGGCCTCGCTGGCGAGGTTCAGGCGCTTGGCCGTGCGCGAGATCGACGGCGGGTCCCACCACGCCATCTCCACCAGCACGCCGGTGGTGCCGGCACCGATGTCGGTGGACGCCCCGCCCATCACCCCGGCGATGCCGATCACCCCGTCGTCGCCGTCGGCGATCACCCCGTCGCCAGTGGCAAGCGTGCGGTGCGCGCCGTCGAGGGTAGTGATCGTCTCGCCGTCACGGGCCCGGCGCACCCGCACACGGGCGCCCGCCACCCGGCCCAAGTCGAAGGTGTGGCTGGGCTGGCCCAGTTCGAGCATCACGTAGTTGGAGATGTCGACGATGCTGTTGATGGGACGCATCCCCAGCGCGGTCAGCCGGTTGGCGATCCACGCGGGCGATGGGCCGGCGGGTGTGTTGCGCAGCACCCGGCCGACGAAGCGGCCGCACAGCGTGGGGTCGAGGATCTCCACCGCGGCGACCTCTGCGATGCCTTGGCCCGACCCGGCCGTGGACCAGTCGGGCGGCTCGAA
>JAKZWH010000262.1:0-8140 GCA_047515615.1 Acidimicrobiales bacterium
CAAGGAGGCGCTGGGCGACGAGGACCGCAGCCTGGCGCTGGAGCAGCTCGACGAGACCAGCTTCAGGGACCCCGACGGAGGATGGAGCCTCGCTCGGCTCGTGGACGCAGCCCAGACCGAGCCCTTCCTGACCTCTCGCCGTGTGGTGGTGGGCCGCAACCTGGCGCGGTTCTCCAGGTCCAGCCACTGCGACGAGCTGGTGCGCCTGCTGGAGGGCCTGCCGGCCACCACCGACCTCGTCCTGGTGTGGGAGAGGGGAGCGGACCCCGCGATGGGCGGCCGCCTGCCCGCGGTCCCCAAGGCCCTCGCGGCCGCGGTGAAAGCCGCCGGGGGCACCAAACTGGACGTGACCCCGCCCGCCCGCAAGTCCGAGGCCAGCAAGTGGCTGCGCGATCAGCTGAACCGGTCCAGCCTTAGCTTCGGGCCGGCCGCGGCCGCGGCGGTGGAGGATCTGGTGGGCGCCGACCGCGGCAACGTCGTGGGGCTGGTGCGGACCCTGGAGGGCGCGCTGGGCGCCGGGAGCACCGTCACCACCGAGGACGTGGCCGTCTACGGCGGCGATGCGGGCTCGGTGGTGCCGTGGGAGCTCGACGACGCCATCGACCGCGGCGACATCGCAGCCGCCCTCAAGGTGCTGCACCGCCTGCTGCCGTCGCGCCATCCCCTCCAGCTCCTCGCCGCGCTGCACGGCCGGTACCAGCGGATGCTGCGCCTCGACGGCGCCGGGGCCGCCGACGAGCACCAGGCCGCGGCGCTGCTGGGAATGAAGGGATCGACGTTCCCGGCCAAAAAGATCCTGGGTCAGACCCGCAGGCTTGGCTCAGAGAAGGTCGCCCGGGCCATCCGGCTGCTGGCCGAAGCGGACCTGGCGCTGCGGGGAACGGTCGACTGGCCCGACGAGCTGGTGCTGGAGGTGCTGGTGGCCCGGCTGGCCGCCCTTTCCTCCCGCTGAGGAGCCCGCCGCGGCGGCGCGGCCTGCCCTAGTCCGAGGCGTCCGCCGATTCGGACCGGCGGCGCTCGATCTCCCGGACGAGGCGGCTCTTGCGCCGGGCGGCATTGTTCTTGTGGATGACGCCCTTGGCCGCGGCCTTGTCGATGCGCCGCACCGCGAGGCGCAGAGTCTCAGTAGCGGTCTCGTCGTCGTGATCGGACGCCGCGAGGGCAACCTTGGTCCGGGTGTGGATCTCCGAACGAACGCTCCGGTTGCGCAGGCGGCGCTTCTCGTTCTGCCGGTTGCGCTTGATCTGAGACTTGATGTTGGCCACGCTCACCTGCCGGTCGTCTGGGGGCCGTCGAGGCCAGTCAACGAGGCTACCGCTAAGGCCCCGCCGTCGCACCGCGGCAGGGTCGTGCCGCGTCGGTAGCCTTGGCGGCGCACCCCAGGCGCGGGATCCGAGCCGAACGGAGCCCTGTGGACCTGCAGCGGAAGCCGCCGGCGCCGCCCGATCGAGAGCCCATGGACCTGCACCGCATCCGCAACACGTCGATCATCGCCCACATCGACCACGGCAAGTCCACCCTGGCCGACCGGATGTTGGAGCTGACCGGCGCGGTGGACGCCCGGGACATGCGCGAGCAGTACCTCGACTCGATGGACCTCGAGCGAGAGCGGGGCATCACCATCAAGCTCCAGTCGGTCCGGCTCAACTGGCGTGACCACGTCATCAACCTGATCGACACGCCGGGCCACGTGGACTTCAGCTACGAGGTCAGCCGCTCGCTGGCCGCCTGCGAGTCGGTGATCCTGGTGGTGGACGCGGCCCAGGGCATCGAGGCCCAGACCCTGGCCAACTGCTACCTGGCGATGGAGGGCGACCTCGACGTGGTGGCCGTGGTCAACAAGATCGACCTGCCCGCGGCCGAGCCTCACCGCTGCGCGGAGGAGATTGAGAGCGTCCTCGGGATCAAGGCGTCGGAGGTGCTGCACATCTCGGCCAAGACCGGCGACGGCGTGGCCGAGCTGCTGGACGCGGTCCTGGAGCGCACGGCGCCGCCGACGGGATCTGCGGAGGCGCCCCTGCAAGCGCTCATATTCGACTCGCACTTCGACCAGTACCGGGGGGTGGTCTCGTCGGTGCGGGTGGTCAACGGAGTGCTCGCTGCGGACTCGCGGCTGCGCTTCATGCAGGCCGGAACGGTCCACACCGCCGACGAGGTGGGCGTGCGCACGCCGACGAACGAGGTCGTTGCGCGGCTCGGCCCCGGCGAGACCGGGTACCTGATCGCCGGGATCAAGGACGTGGGCGAGGCCCGCTCGGGCGAGACCGTCACCGAGGACCGCCGCCCGGCGCCGGAGCCCTTGGAGGGGTACTCCGAGCCGAAGCCGATGGTGTTCTCGGGCCTGTTCCCGACCGGCGGCGACGACTTCACCAACCTGCGGTCCGCCCTGTCGAAGCTGCGCCTCGACGACGCCGGGTTCACCTACGAGCCCGAGACCTCCGGCGCGCTCGGCTTCGGTTTCCGCTGCGGTTTCCTGGGTCTGCTGCACATGGAGATCGTCCGGGAGCGGCTCGAGCGCGAGTTCGACCTGTCGCTGATCTCGACGGCCCCGTCGGTGGAGTACCGGGTCACCAAGACCAGCGGCGAGACGGTCGGGGTGTCCAACCCCTCCGACATGCCCCCCGCCGGCCATATCGAGTCCATCTCCGAGCCCTACCTGACGGTGGCGCTGCTCACGCCGACCGACTACACGGGCACGCTGATGGAGCTGTGCCAGTCGCGGCGCGGCCACCTGGTCCGCATGGAGTACCTGACCCCGGAGCGGGTCGAGCTGCGCTACCGGCTGCCGCTGGCCGAGGTCGTGATCGACTTCTTCGACCAGCTCAAGAGCCGCACCCAGGGCTACGCCAGCCTCGACTACGAGCCCGACGGGTACGACGTCGCCGACCTGGTGAAGGTGGACGTGCTGCTGCAGGGGGTGCCGGTGGACGCCTTCTCCACCGTTGTGCACCGCGACAGGGCCTTCGCCTACGGCCGGGCCATGGTGGGCCGCCTGCGGGAGCTGATTCCCCGCCAGCAGTTCGAGGTGCCCATCCAGGCCGCCATCGGCGGGCGCATCATCGCCCGCGAGACCGTCAAGGCGTACCGCAAGGACGTCACGGCCAAGCTCTACGGCGGCGACATCACCCGCAAGCGCAAGCTCCTCGAGAAGCAGAAACACGGCAAGAAGCGCATGAAGAGCATCGGCCGGGTCGAGATTCCCCAAGAGGCCTTCATCTCAGCGCTGACGTTGGACGGGTAGCATCGAGCCATGCTCGACGACCGCAAGGCCGCCATCCTCTACGCCGTCGTTCAGGAGTACATCCGCACCGCCCAGCCGGTGGGCTCCACCCGCGTGGCGCGCTCGCCCGCGGTCGACGCGTCGCCGGCCACGGTGCGCAGCGAGATGGCCGCTCTTTCCGAGCAGCAGTACCTGATCCAGCCCCACACCAGCGCAGGTCGCGTGCCCACCGCGAAGGGCTACCGCTTCTTCGTGAACCAGTGGCGGCGGCGCTCGCCGTCGCCCACCCTCGACTCCGCCGACCGCCGGCAGGTCAACGACTTCTTCGCCGTCCCCCACGGCGGCTTCGAGTCGATCCTCAGCGACACCACCGGGCTGCTGTCTGACCTGACCGACTGGACGGCGGTGGTGGTGGCGCCCAGCCCGGCCGCGGCCACCGTGCGCTCGGCTCAGCTCGTGGAGCTGGCCGTAGGAACGGTGATGGTGGTTGCGGTCATGTCCAACGGGGCGATCGAGAAGCGAACGATCGACGTGCCCGTCGACACCGCCCCGAAGGTGGTGGCCGACGCGTCGCAGCGTCTGGCGCGGCGCGTGGTCGGGCGGACCCTGGCCGATGTCGAGGACTGCGACGAGCCCGACGACAAGCTCCTGTCCGCGGCCGTCGCCGCGCTGCGGGAGGCCCGGGCCCACCACGAGGTGTTCGTCGGAGGCACGTCCAAGCTGGCCGCCGCCTTCGACGCCGTGGAGCAGCTGAGCGAGGTCTTGGGGCTGCTGGAGAAGCAGCTCGTGGTGGTCACGCTGATGCGCAGGGTGATCGACCGGGGCCTGCGGGTGGCCATCGGGGAGGAGACCGGCGTGCCCTCGCTGGCGGACTGCTCGCTGGTGCTGGCCCCCTACAGCACCGAGGGCAGCGACGGCGGGACCATCGGAGTCATAGGGCCCACCCGGATGGACTATCCGCAGGCGCTATCGGCGGTGGCCGCGGTGAGCCGCCGGCTGGGGCCCGCCCTCAGCGAAGCCTGAGATGGCCGGTCGCGGCGAGGCGGCGCCAGCTGTGGGCGAGTCGTAGATGGCCGACCACTACGAGACTCTCGACGTGGCCCGCGACGCCACCGAGGAGGAGCTCAAGCGGGCCTACCGGAAAATGGCGCGCCGGTACCATCCGGACGCCAACCCCGGCGATCCCGACGCCGAGGCCCGCTTCAAGGAGTTGAGCGCGGCCTACGAGGTGCTGTCGGATCCCGAGCGGCGCTCCCGCTACGACCGCTTCGGCACCGACGATCCCAACGCGGCCCGCATGGCCGATCCCTTCGGCGGAGGGCTGGGCAGCCTCTTCGACGCCTTCTTCGGCGCCGACTCGCCGTTCGGGGGCTTCGGCTCCTCGCCGCGCCGCCAGGGACCGCCCTCCGGTGAGGACCTCGAGGCCCATGTCGACCTCGACCTGAGCGACGTGGTGTTCGGCGCCGAGCGGGAAGTGAGCGTGCGCACCGCCGTGCACTGCGAGTCCTGCGACGGCAGCGGCGCCGCGGCGGGGACTTCGCCGGTGCGCTGCTCGCAATGCGGCGGCTCCGGCCAGGTGCGCAGGGTGCGCCAGTCGATGTTGGGCCAGATGGTGACGGCCGCGGCGTGCGACCGCTGCGGCGGCCTGGGCGAGATGATCGAACAGCCGTGCGGTGAGTGCGAGGGCCATGGACGCAAGCTCGAGCGCCGCACCTACAGCGTTCAGGTGCCGGTGGGGGTGGACGACGGCACGACGCTGCGCCTCAGCGGCAGGGGGGCGGCCGGACCTCGGGGCGGGCCCCACGGCGACCTGTACGTCCACACCAGGGTCCGTCCCCATCCGCGCTTCCACCGCGAGGGCAGCGACCTGGTGCACGAGCTGCACGTGCCGTTCACGCAGGCCGCGCTGGGTGCGCGGCTCGACTATGAGACGCTCGACGGCACCGAGAGCATCACGTTCCCCAGGGGGACCGAGACCGGCACGGTGCTGCAGTTGCGGGGCCGAGGAGTGCCCCACGTGAGGGGGCGGGGCCGCGGCGATCTGCTGATCCACCTGGTGGTCGACGTTCCCGATGATCTCACCGACGAGCAGGAGGAGCTGGTGCGCCGGCTGGCCGAGCTGCGAGGCGAGGAGGTCACCGAGCCGAGCGAGGGCCTGTTCGGACGGATCCGCACCGCGTTCCGGTGAGCGGCCTGCCGCGGGCGGCGGGCCCCGGCGGGCCCGGACCGCATGCCCTGGGATCGAACCTTTCGGGATCGAGTGTCCTGGGATCGAATGATCAGGGACCCCATGTCCTGGTGCTGGATGTGGACGCGCCCGAGCTCTTCGACGACGACCGTCACCACCTGGAGCGAGTGCTGCGATTGCGGCCCGGCGACCACCTCACCGTCGGCGATGGCGCCGGACGGTGGAGGCCGTGCCGCTTCGGCGACCCGATCGAGCCGGTGGAGGCCGCGGTTGCGGTCGAGGCGCCCCGCCCCGAGGTGGCGGTGGGCTTCTCGGTGCTCAAAGGCGGACGCTCCGAGCACATCGTGCAGAAGCTCACCGAGTTGGGCGTGGACCGCATCGTGCCGTTCGCGGCTGAGCGGTCGGTGGTGCGCTGGGACGAGGCCAGGGCGGCCCGGCAGGTCGAGCGCTGGCGCCGGGTGGCCCGCGAGGCGGTGATGCAGTGCCGGCGGCTGTGGCTGCCCCACCTGGAGCCGGTGCGCGCCTTTGGCGATCTCGACCTGTCGGGTGCCGCGCTGGCTGTGCCGGGGGGCCGGGCGCTGGCGCCGGGGGAGAACTTCGTGCTGATCGGTCCCGAGGGGGGATGGACCGGCACCGAGTTGGCCGCAGGCACGCGCCACGTGGGGCTGGGCCCCCACGTGCTGCGGGCCGAGACGGCGGCGATCGCCGCGGCGTCGGTGCTGGGAGCCAGGCGCAGCGGCCACCTGCCGGCGGTGGGAGGTTCCCGCTCGGCCGCGGTGTGAGGTGACGGCTGCGACGGGAACCGACTTGGACGCTTCGGGGGGTGTCCCTGTCTTGTTGTCAAGTCTTTCTAGGCGGCTTGGGGCAGGTTCTGAGGTTGGGGTGCTTGGTAGGGGGTTTGGGTTTTGAGCATGGCGAGGATGATGTTGCAGCGGCGTCGGGCGACGCAGATCACGGCGGCGTTGTGGCGTTTGCCTTGTGAGCGTTTGTGCTGGTAGTAGGCGCGGGCGTCTGGGTCGTGCTGGGTGGCGACGAAGGCTGCGGTGAACAGGGCGTTTTTGAGGCGGTGGTTGCCGCCTCGGGGTTTGCGGGACACGGCGCTGCGTCCGGATTGCCAGTCGACGGGGGCGAGCCCGGCGTAGGAGGCGAGGCGGCCGCCGTCGGCGAAGCGGTGGGGGTCGCCGATCTCAGCGAGGGTCCGGGCGCCGGTTCGCGGGCCGAACCCGCACAGGCTGGCGAGGACTTTTCCCAGCGGGTGGCCCATGAACGCTGCTTCGATGTCGGCGGCGAGGTGGTCGCGGCGAGCGCAGATCCGGTCGAGGTCGGCGGCGAGCTCGGTGATGGTGTCGCCCCAGGCGGCCTCGGCGGTGACGGTTATGGTCTGCGCGTCGAGCGCCGCTGAGATGGCGTCTGTGAGCCGGTCCGCTGTGCGGGGGGAGCGTTTGGCGATGCGGGTGCGTATGCGGGCGCGTCCGGCGGAGCGGAGCGCTGTGGGGGTGCCCCAGCGGGCCAGGGCGTCGCGTGCGCCGCCGCTGTTGGCCAGCTTGTCGCCGAGGGCCCGCTCCAGCGCGGGCGACACCGTCAACAGGGCGTCTCTGAGCCGGTTGGCGGCCCGGGTGGCGTCGGCGGCGAGGTCGGCGTCTCTGCCGTTGAGTATCCGCAGGCGCGCCAGCAGCTCATCGCTGGGTGCTGTCCAGCTCAGGCGGTCGGCGTTGCGGCGCGCGTAGTCGGCGAGCACCGCGGCGTCTTTGGGGTCGGTCTTGGCCGCCCCGGCGTAAAGGTCCGCAGCACGCCGCATCGCCAGCCCCGTCACATAGGCCACAGGGACCTCTCGGCGAGCGGCCGCCTCCAACAGCAGCGACGCCGCCGAGCTGGTCGTGTCGATCACCAGCGCCACCTTGCCGTGCACCGCGGCGTCGTCGATCAGGCGCCCGATCGCCGCCTCGTCGTTGCGCACGCTGCGCGCCAGCACCTCGGCGCCGGCCGATGTCACAACGCAGGCGTAGTGGTCGCCTTTGGCGATGTCGACGCCGACGAACACCTCGATGTCGACGCAGTCGGGTTCTTGCATGGCGGAACTCCTTGGGTCCGGGGACATTCTTGTCTCGGATGCTCCCGGCGCCTGCGCCTCAACCACTTTACGATCAGCCCCGAGGGCATGTCCCTGTCAGAGGTCCCAGGCACCCGACCGCGACGGGCGACAACACCCCCCGGGCCAACTATGTGACAGGGGGATACAGCCCTACCCGCCGCGGCGAGCAACCAGCCCCGACACTGCCACGCCAGAGCCGCTCAACAAGGTAAAGGGGAGGTTCCCTCCCGCCACTCACCAGGTACGCCAACAGGTGGCCAGTAGCTCAAATTGCCCGCCCGACGTGCTCGCCGAACTCGTCGGCGATCCCGAGTCGTTCGTGCGAATAAGCGCGGCTCGGAATCCGAATTGCTCTTCCGAGCTCATCTCTCAATTGGTAGGCAGCCCCGACGACTCAGTTCGCGGTGCAGCGGTCCGAAACCCGGTCTTTCCGAGCGAACTGCTGGTCGAACTCGCCGACGACTCCAGCTTTCTTGTGCGTTCTGGAGTAGCTGGCAACCCGAGTTGTCCACCACAACTGCTAACCCAGCTTGCCGAAGATTCCAACGAATTGGTTCGCAATGCGGCGACCGCTAATCCAAGTTTCTCGCCGGAAGCGTAACCGGACTTGGCGCGAGCCTCACCATGAGAGGCTGGTGAT